>NZ_JBCNBW010000037.1:0-3134 GCF_050478865.1 Aeribacillus pallidus
AATCGAACATGAACGGATTCCACCGCGGACACCGAATATGAATGCACATATTGAAGCGTTTCATCGTTTACTGGAGGAGGAATGTCTAGGAAGAATGGCGTTTGACAGCTATGAAGAAGCTTATCAAGCCGTGATGGAGTACATGAAATTTTATAACGAGCGAAGGATTCATTCGAGTATTGCTCGATCTTCCACCGCATGAATTTTACAAAAAAGCGCAAACGGAATCGTTAATCATCAAAGAAGTTCGCGTATAAGGCAAGAGGATTTTGTCTTCTTGCCAAGAAAAAACGAGAAATTTTGAGAATAACCTAAAATAAGATAGGATGTGTCCAAATTTAGGGGGTCAATCCGACACAAAAAGAACTTGGAGTGTTTCCAAGTTCTTTACGGTGTTAAACTAATGTACCAATAATTGAAATAAACTAGGACAATATTGTTGCTTAATTTAAATCAATCTTGACCTTTTCTAACTCTACAGGAATATTCATACTTAAAGTTCCTAAATTAACTCTTATTACATATTTACTTAGGCTAAAATCATTAAGCTTACTAATATCAAAAGTACTTCTAAATCGCAATTCATCTTTATTTACGGTTTCTACAGAATGTTTAATTGGTTGCTTATATATCTCTTTCTCGGATTCTTTCACTAAAATCACATCATTACGTGCAAAATCCTTAAAGAACGTAAAGGACCGATTCCTTTTATCCCCATTATTAACTTGAAAGTCAATAATGAGACTCTTATCTTTAACAGTAATTTTTTCAATCTTTACGGACAAATTTTGCCTACTAGCCTTTATTTCAACAGGTGTTGGCTCATTTAATGGAATAAATTGGTCTTGTTCATTTATGACTACTTTCGGATGTACCTCTATATAAGTTGTTTTTCCTTTTAATGATTCTGGGATAATGCTTCTCCCTTTAACAATAATTTCATCATTCTCCTTAATGGTTTCTAGGTCAATACCATCTTTGGAGATGTTAATTTCGTTCCCCTTATCATCATAAGCCTCTAACCTTACCTGGTCATGTTTTCCTTTAATAGGAAAAGTAGCTGTATAGTTGATAGCAGTCGAAGCTTTACCTATAATAATTGAATCAAAATAAACTTGAACACCTGCATTTTCTTGAATACTTTGTTTATCAATTTTTTGTGTCTCAAATGGTAATTGACTAATCGGAACATCAAACCTCCAACTTCCTTCTTTATCTCCAATCCTCTTGAATTCAAGTGGGAATGTAGCATTAGAAGGTAATTCTGTTTTTGGATAGCTT
The DNA here is from genome assembly GCF_050478865.1 of Aeribacillus pallidus. Lineage (NCBI taxonomy): Bacteria > Bacillati > Bacillota > Bacilli > Caryophanales > Bacillaceae > Aeribacillus > Aeribacillus pallidus. The sequence goes on from NZ_JBCNBW010000037.1 coordinate 1,282, forward strand.
AATTGGATATGACCAACAAAGCCATTTTGTGAAGGTTCCATAAAAACTAGTTCTTTACTATCAGATATACCTTCCTTTCCATCAAATATCTCATAAAATCCGATAACTTTACCATTTTTTTCAGTCTTCAGATTTCCCTTAACATTAAAAGTCACTCCTATAACAGCCCCGTCATAATAGGCACTCGTAATTGAAACATCTATACCTTTACTACTAGATGTTTTATTTAATTGTGTTATTAATTTTTGTGATTCTAAGTTTCTTCCAACTAAGTCGTTAAAAGTTGCATATATTTTTCCTAGTAAAGGTACATCCGCCATAACACTAGAGATTGCAGGTGAAATAAAACTTGAAGAGATGAGAATGCTTGCAGCTAATACTGCCGAAAAAACAAATGGTCTTAGACTCCTTTTATATGCTAACCTATTTCTCCCTTGGGATTCCAAATTTTCAATATCTGTTAGAATTCGATTTTTTAATGCTTGCTTTTGTTTTTTCTTCCACATAAAATGGGAATCCATCTCCTTTAAAAGACAGTCAAAATCAGTATCTTCAAATTGCCTTTTCATTCCAATACCCCTCCTTTATTAATTGTTTTTTCAGAGCAGTGATTGCTCTATAGAGTGTTGACTTGACTTTACTCTCAGACCAACCTAGTATCTTAGCTGTATCCTCTATAGAAAAGTTTTTTATTTTTCTCAAAATTATTACCTTTCTATATGTATCTTTGAGTTCTCCTAATGCCCGATAAAGTTCATATGATTCCTCTTTTATTTGAAAAACTTCTTCGGGCAATGGATTGTTGTCTTTTTGCAAAAGAAAATATTCTTTGAAAAACAAGGCAGGTTTACGCTTCCTTAAAAAATCAACTGTTAAATTATGGGCAATACTAAAGAGCCATGTTTTTTCACTGGAATGATGTTTAAATGAATCATAATATAAATACGCTTTTACAAAGGTATCGTGAGTTAAATCTTCCGCTTGCTGATAATCCTTTACCATAAGTAAAATGAAACTTAGTATAGATTTGCTATGTTGGTCATACCAATCTGCAATTTCCTCTTTTTTATACATAGACAAATTTTCGTCCCTCCTTTTCTTGAAAGTTCAATACTTAGACGTATGAGTTAACTTAAAGTTGTGGTTTTTGTATCAAAAATTTTTCGAAATTGTTTGTTTCGTTCTTTGTAGTTGAAAATACAATATTGGGATTTACCTTTATATTAAATCATCGTTGGAGTGAAAGGGATTGGTTATTCTTCATAAAATCACAGTTTTATTAATGTGCAACATCCCACAAGTCAGGAATCTTAAAAATTATCTAAAGAATAGCGTAACAAGCAAATCCTTCTCAAGTACACCTTTTCGTTATACATCAACGTAAAAAAGAAGTTTCCTCTTGCTCACAATACCTTGCTCATTGCTATTGTTCAACAAGGTATAATTACATTTAAATCATCCGCTACAGTATACAAAAAAGGAGAGCCTCAATTGAAAGCCCCTCCTCATTCTTCTGCTACCCCGATTCCGCCACCTTTAAATTTGCTTCTATCAGTTTTGTAATGAAATTCAGCAAGGCCAATCGCCCATTCAGCAGTGTATTCTTTATGAATCCATCTTGTGCAATAGTTCTTTGTAGTTGAATTGTTGATATCTCATTAGCCCCTAATGAATTTGGACACTCGATAAGGTGTTTTTTATAATCGAAGTGACCAAATGAAGGGGGCTTTTGATCTATATGAAACGAAGAAAACATTCGAAGGAATTTAAGCTACAAGTAGTGAAAGAAGCATTAGAAGTTGGAAATAAAGCATTGGTAGCTAGAAGATACGATCTTAGCCCGAATCTCGTGC
>NZ_JBCNBW010000038.1:0-26247 GCF_050478865.1 Aeribacillus pallidus
CTCCAAAACAGAATACCTCCCTTTAAGACCGAATAACTTGTTATTTGATGCGATGGTAGAACTCTCGAAATCTCTTGGACTAAAAGCTCTTCATTTAGGCGGCGGATACCAAGAAAATGATGATCTTTTTAAATTTAAGGCTTCGTTTACAAATAATAATAACTATTATTACTATATGGCTAAAAACATCTTTGACGAAAAAATCTACAATGAATTATCTCAAAAGGTATTAAAGAATCTTTCATTTAGCGGACAAAGTAATTATTTCCCTCTATATAGATTGAAAATCTGAAAGGTATTTTCTCATTTTCCTCACGTCCCTGACATTGATTTGCGCTGCCTAATTGAACAAGCAGAACTGTGATTTTCATTTTAAAAGGGGAATCGAACCACGATTAATGTCCCAGTGGAAAACCGTCACTGCGCATCAAACAACTTCATAGTTATTTAAGATTCGTTTCAGCATTACCTTTACCGCAAGAATCATTTCTTGCGGTTATTTCAATGTATCCCCAAGCCTCTTTGGACGAAAATATGGTATACTGCAAATGAAACAACTGGAAAGAACGCGCCGGATATTTCGCACACAAGTTTTATTAAAAGGCTCTACCCTAAAATAACTGTGGATAACTTTTGCTGTTATTTTATTCATCGATGTGCCAATGACACTTGGCATGAATGTCTGTTAAACGATACTGTTGATATGTAAACATTTCGCTTGTGGCGGACGCTTTCCGCGGGCAAGGTGCAAGCCGCTTCCCTCGCAACGCTAAGTAAGGGTCTTGCTTGTCTTATTGTTCCCGCTGGAGTCGCCGCCGTGTGAATAACTTTTTAAAAATCAACAATGACATATAACATAGCCTATTGAAAAAAGAAAATACTAATTACAATGGACGGACTTTTAGGATAGATTAAACCAAAAAATGGAATAATAGGTCAAAGTCATGAAGGAGAAACATACTCAATGGATATGGAAGCAATTAAAGCTTTATTAACTTTAGAACAAGTGATGGAATGGATCCAAGACTATCGTTCGTTCGGTGTGTTTCCAGGATTTCTCTTAGTGTTTTTGGAAGCTTTTTTGCCTTTTTTACCTCTTTTTTTATTTGTTATGGCCAATGCAAGTGCGTTTGGCCTTTGGCTCGGGTTTCTCATCTCCTGGGTGGGGGCTTGTTCGGGAGCCTTACTTGTTTTTTTAATCGTACGAACATATGGGCAACAGCGGATCGTAGCGTTTATCCACCGTCATAAAAAAGTAAAAAAGTTAATGAACTGGGTGGAAGACCACGGATTCGGTCCTCTTTTCTTAGTTCTTTGTTTTCCGTTTACCCCTTCAGCCTTGATCAATATTGTTGCTGGATTGTCTAATATTCACTTTTTTCAATATATGATTGCCGTGTTGGCAGGAAAAATGGTGATGATTTTTACCATTAGTTTTATCGGACATGATGTCATTTCTTTAATTCGCCAACCATTTAAAACGGTCGTTGTTATTATTATCATTTTTATATTGTGGTTAGTTGGTAAGGGAATCGAGAAAAAAATACAAGTAAATAGTGAGAGAAAACTACGTTCATAATGACTAGTGATTCAATGGAGAGTGAAATGATGAAGGAACAATGGAAAGTGGAGCTGGTCGAGTGGGGGAGAGCCATTGGACTTGGAATTATCATTGTTTTTATCATTCGGACGTTTTTGTTTTCAAGCTATATTGTCGAAGGGAAATCCATGATGCCGACGTTAGATGATGGCAATAAATTAATGGTCAATAAAATTGGAGTACGTTTATTAGATTTGGAACGATTTGATGTAGTTGTGTTTCATCATAATGATGATAATTATGTGAAACGTATCATCGGTCTTCCAGGGGATCGGATTCAATATGTAGACGATACGTTGTATGTGAACGGAAAAAAATTTGAGGAGCCTTATTTGGAAAAATATAAGAAGTCGACGAGCGGCAAGTTGACTGGAGATTTTACCTTGGAAGAGCTAACCGGAGAAAAAATCGTTCCAGAAGGAAAAGTATTCGTCTTAGGTGACAACCGTAGAAAAAGCTACGACAGTCGCCATTTTGGATTTGTCGATATCGACCAACTAGTTGGGACAGTAAATGTTCGCTACTGGCCGTTAAACGAAATAGATATGACGTTTTAAGTAACGTAACCCCCGGTATCAATGTACCGGGGATTTTGTTTGTTCAACTGTTTTCAACACATATTTGTCCTAGCTTAGAATATGATAAACAGAATAAACCTGCCCGTTAAGTGTGGGTTCAAGGTGGTGAAGTGATGGTAGGTTATGTCCTATTATATGTGACATTCCCTTTATTGTTAGGAGCGGTGGTCACTTTTTTTACCTATTTATTTTTTGCAAGGGACAAGAGAATGATAACCATGGTGATGGGTAGTGGTATGCTGTTATTACTTGTAGTGGAATACATCCCGCATATTGTTAAGGAATTCCATTTTCTTGGTGTATTTATTGGATGTGTAACTGCTGTAACTGGCTTTTTGACCTTTGAGCACATACTTAAAAATCAAGTGACATCTAAAATGGGTAACTTCCCTTTCATCGTATTATTGGCAGGTTTTATTTTTCATAGTGTCCCAACTGGAATCTCAATCGGAGTACTTTCAAAAATTGATTTCCATTTCGCTCAAACACAATTGAAAGGAATATTTTTACACCATTTGGCAGAAGGAGGGGCAATGATGGCCATTCTAAGTAAAGGCATGCGACGAGCATGGGTTAAATTCATCTTTTCATTATTTATAATGACCTTTTGTTTTTATGGATCTGTTTATATAGGAACGATTTATGAATATGTAAATTTGCATATGACAGGTTGGATTGTTGGAGTTGCTTTAGGCACCTTATTGTATGCGATTTACCATCTTTTTATAAAGTAAGAACTAAGTTTGTTTGACAAAAACAGGATATTTTTTTATTATTAACTTGCAATATATGAACATATTTTCATATATTGAAGTATAGTAGGAGTGATACGATGACAAAAAATTATAAAGATGTCGAATTGAAAAATGAAATCCAAACTTCCAATGAAGAATTTGAATCGATTGACGAGGAAACGTTGTTTATTGTCACCCAAACATTTAAAGCTTTATCTGAGCCAACGAGGGTAAGAATATTGCATTTACTAGCGCAAAAAGAGCATTCTGTAAATGAAATAGCCGAGAAATTATCGCTTTTACAATCAACTGTTTCTCATCAATTACGTTTTTTAAAAAATTTGCGCTTAGTGAAGTTTAGACGAGAAGGAACCACACTTTATTATTCAGCTGATGATGATCATGTAATGACAATGTTACAGCAAACCATCCATCACGCAAGACATCATTAACGTTTGGAGGGCTAGTAATGAACGAATATAAAATCAAAGGGCTCTCTTGTGCCAACTGTGCTAGGGAAATGGAACAAGAAATAAATAAATTAAAAAACGGGAAAGGATCAAGAATTTTTTATCATAGTAGCAAGCTTGTTTTAAATGAAGGGGTTGATTTGCGAAAAGTAGAGAAAATTTTGTCTTCTGATGGTGCGTTTATCATAAAAGATGATGAATGGAATCGCTCTGAAAAAAATGGTGCGCATTCCCATCCTAATAATTATCGAATGAAGCTGTTGCTTGCAGTGTCTACGTTCATTTTTATTACCGCGATTTTCGTCGATACACAGCTTGATAACAGCATCCCTCCCATCATGTATTTAGTTGCTGCGGCTGCCAGTGGATATCAAACCTTTTTAAAAGGGGCTAAAAACCTCTTAAAACTCAAATTCAATATTGATACGTTAATGACGATTGCTTTAGTCGGCGCTTTTGGAATCGGAGAGTGGAAAGAAGGAACGTTAGTCGCCATCCTATTTGGTGTCAATGAATTACTTGAAGGGATGGGTATGGAAAAGGCAAGAAGATCGATGGAGGAGTTATTAAAAGTAGCTCCTAAAGAAGCGATTTTAATCGAGAATGGTCAAGAAAAAGTAGTCTCAATCGACACGATAAAAGAAGGAGACTTAGTGCTTGTAAAAACAGGACAAACGGTTCCTTCTGATGGAGTGGTCGTATCAGGGAAAAGTTCAGTCAACGAAGCGGCAATCACTGGAGAATCGATGCCAGTAGAAAAAGAACCAAATGAACAAGTCCTTGGGGGAAGTATTAATAATGAAGGAGTTCTTAAAGTAAGAATTACAAAAGCTTACAAAGATTCCTCCTTGGCCAAAATTCTTCATTTAGTAGAAGAAGCGCAAGAAACAAAGACGCCAACAGAGAAATTTATTAATCAATTTGCCAAATATTATACACCGCTTATTATGGTGATTTCAGCTATTGTCATGCTCATACCTCCTCTCTTTTTTGGGGGAGATTGGGAATCATGGTTTTACCAAGGGTTAGCTGTACTCATAGTAGGTTGTCCTTGTGCATTAGTCCTATCATCTCCAATTGCGATCATTTCAGGAATTACGCGGAATGCTAAGAATGGAATCCTTGTAAAAGGTGGCGTATTCCTCGAACAACTTGGAAATATTGATACGATCGCTTTTGATAAGACAGGAACATTAACAAAGGGACGTCCTTATGTGGAGAAAATGTATGTTTATGATGAAGAAAAGTTTTATTACATCGCTGGATCCATTGAAAAGTATTCTTCTCATCCGATTGCCAAGGCAATTACAGAAAAATTGAGTGAACAAAATATTTCTTATGCAGAACTAGAAGAAATTCGAACAATTACTGGTCAAGGTGTGTCAGCTGTCATAGATGGTGTCACATACAAAGTAGGAAACGAGAAAAGTGTAAATTTTCCATTACCTAAAGAGATATTAGAGACGATTAACCAACTTAAAAATGATGGATACACAATTGTGATTGTTTCGGATAATGAAAAAGTATTAGGGCTATTTGGAATTACCGATGAAATTCGAGAAGAAAGTAAACATATTATTAACGATTTGTACTCAGTTGGAATAAAAAAGGCTGTCATGTTAACCGGGGATCATCACAAGACGGCTGAAAAGGTTGCCAATCAAGTAGGGTTAACGAATTTTTATGCTAATCTTTTACCTGACGAGAAAGTCTCCAAAGTCAAAGAGCTCATTAAAAACGGAAAAGTGGCGATGGTAGGAGATGGGATTAATGATGCGCCAGCTCTCGCAACAGCCGATTTAGGAATTGCAATGGGGAAAGGAACAGATAGTGCGATTGAAACGGCGGATATCGTTTTAATGCAAGACCATTTAGGAAAGCTGCCAGCTGCCATCCGTATTTCAAAAAAAGTAAATAAAATCATTAAATTAAACATCGCTCTCGCCTTAGGATTAAAGCTAATCGCGTTACTGCTTACCATACCCGGATGGCTCACCTTATGGATCGCCATCCTATCCGATATGGGTGCCACCATTTTAGTAACATTAATCAGCTTAACCATCATGATCGAAAGTAAAAAGAAAGTGTACACACCTCAATAATGTAAAGTAATGAGGGACAAAGTAATGAGGGACAGTCCCGCGCCACTTTAAAGCTTTAACGTGGCGCGGGACTGTCCCTTTAACTGTCCCTTTAACTAAAAATGTATATTATAATAGACCTATCAACTAAAAAGAGCGCTGATTGTTAGAGTTGGAAAGGAGAGAGAGGAATGGCCGTACGGTTTGTGATTGGGCGTTCTGGAACGGGAAAATCGACGTTATTTCTTCGAGAAATTGTTGATCAATTAAAAGAAGAGCCGATGGGCGACCCGATTATTTATTTAGTGCCAGATCAGATGACGTTTTTATCCGAATATCAATTAGTGAAATCTCCGGAAATTGCCGGAATGATTCGCGCTCAAGTATATAGTTTTTCCCGCCTCGCCTGGCGCATTTTACAACAAACAGGTGGGATCAATCGCTACCATTTAACTTCAACCGGATTAAACATGCTTATTCGAAAAATTATTGAGGACAAAAAAGACGAGCTCAAGCTCTTTCGCCAAGCAGCTGATCAGTCCGGTTTTGTTCAACAAGTGGAAACGATGCTCACCGAATTTCGACGATATTGTGTACAGCCGGAAGAATTGTTGGTCAAAAAAGAGACATTATCAGAAAAAAAGAATCATAGCTTAGCAAATAAACTGCACGATTTACACAAAATCTATGAGGAGTTCGAACAGCGATTAGTGAACAAATATATTGATAGTGAAGATTATTTCCGGTTATTAGCTGAATCCATCGAACAGTCTGAAGAATTACAACGAGCGGATATTTATATTGATGGGTTCCATAGTTTTACGCCACAAGAATACTTAGTCATCCAACAGCTGATGAAGACGTGTCGCCGAGTTTCAATTGCCTTAACGGTGGACCAACCGTATACAGCCGAACCTCCGCATGATTTACATTTATTCCGAATGACGGGGGAAACGTATCAAACCCTTTATACGATGGCGATTCAAGAAGGAATTCGTGTGGAAGAACCAGTCATTTTAACTTCACCAAAGCGCTTTCGACAGGAAGTGCTCCAACATCTCGAAAGTCAATTTGAGCACCGGCCAACCGTTCCATACGAAAAAGTAGTAAATGGCATCCGTGTGATACAAGGAGCAAATCGCCGGGCGGAAATTGAAGCTGTAGCCCGAGAAATTCGAGCGCTCGTCTCTCAACATGGTTACCGCTATCAAGACATCGCTCTACTCATTCGAAATGGGAATGTGTATCAAGATTTACTAGAAACGATTTTTTTCGATTATGATATTCCGTACTTTATTGACCAAAAGCGGCCGATGCACACCCATCCATTAATTGAACTGTTACGTTCTACGCTAGAAACGATTCAAAGTCATTGGCGGTATGAGCCGATTTTCCGGGCGGTAAAAACCGATTTGCTGTTCCCACTACAAAGCAATAAAAAAGAACTACGGGAAAAAATGGACCGTCTAGAAAACTATGTTTTGGCTTATGGCATTAAAGGAGAGCAATGGACGAGCAGGAAGCGGTGGATTTATCGAAGATTTCGAGGAATCGAAGAAGTTCCGCAAACGGATGAAGAAAAGAAAATCGAACATGAGTTAAATGAGTTGCGTTTGTTTATTACCGCCCCAATTTTACGTCTAGCGCGTCGCCTGAAAAAAGCAACCACCGTTCGTGACAAGTGCGCTAGCTTGTATTTATATTTAGAAGAGTTAGATATTCCAGCTAAACTAGAAAAGATGAGCTTTGAAGCGACCGAGCGAGGAGATTTAGTAAAAAGTCGCGAGCATCAACAAGCATGGGATGCGGTTATTGACTTACTCGACCAACTTGTAGAAATTTTAGGATCGGATGAGATGTCATTAAAGAAATTTATTACTGTATTAGATGCTGGACTCGAATCCATGCGGTTTTCATTAGTTCCACCAGCGATGGACCAAGTATTGGTAGCGAATATGGAACAATCCCGCTTGTCCCACGTGAAAGTGGCCTTTGTCATCGGATTAAACGACGGTGTTTTACCAGCGAAATTGGACGATGATGGCATTTTGCAAGATGAGGACCGGGAATGGTTGTTAACAAACGGATTGAAAATTGCCCCAAGCAGTAAAATGAAGCTCTTAGACGAGGAGTTTATTGCTTATACCGCGTTTACGACTCCAGAAGAGCGGTTGTACATTTCGTATCCTTTAGCGGATGAAGAAGGGAGGGCCCTTTTACCTTCGCCGTTTTTGAAAAAATTCCATGAGATGTTCCCACAATTAGAAGAGCAAGTAGTCGTGAATGACCCGTCTGAATTACGCTCTGAGGACCAACTTAGCTATGTTTCTCATCCCAATACGGCGATTGCGTACTTAACAAGCCAGTTGCAGCTTAAAAAACGGAACTATCCAATGGCGGACTTTTGGTGGGATGTATATAACTATTACGTAACGGCTACGAATTGGAAAGAGAAAGCCACGCACATTTTATCGAGCTTATTTTATCAAAATCGCCCGAAACGATTGTCGGAAGAAACGAGCAAATCTCTTTACGGGGACACGATTTTAGCGAGTGTATCCCGGATGGAGCGCTTCCATAGTTGCCCGTTTGCCCATTTTGCAACGTATGGACTGAAATTAAAAGAACGTGAAATTTATCGATTAGAAGCACCAGATATCGGTGAAATGTTCCATGGAGCGTTAAAGTGGATTGCTGAAGAAATTAATCGCCAAAACTTATCATGGAAGCAATTAACGAAAGAACAGTGCGCGGATATGGCGAGACAAGCGATTGCCTTTTTAGCACCGAAACTACAACATCAAATCTTATTAAGCTCTAATCGCCATCACTATATTAAAAGAAAGCTAGAGCAAATCGTGTCTAAAGCGTCGTATGTGTTAAGCGAGCATGCGAAAGCGAGTGGGTTTGCACCGATTGGATTAGAATTAGGTTTTGGTAGAAATGAGCCGCTACCACCATTTTCCTTTACGCTAAAAAATGGGACAAAAATGGAATTGACGGGACGTATTGATCGGGTGGACAAAGCGGAAAATGGCGACAACATTTACTTACGGATTATTGACTATAAGTCGAGTGCAAAAGAAATTGATTTAACCGAAGTGTATTATGGGTTAGCCCTTCAAATGTTAACGTACTTAGATATTGTCGTTTCTCATTCAGAAGAACTTATTGGTAAACAAGCGTTACCAGCCGGGGTGCTGTATTTCCACGTACACAACCCGATGGTAAAAACGAACAAATGGTTATCGGATGAAGAGTTGGAACGTGAACTCTTTAAACGCTTTAAGATGAACGGACTTGTTGTGAACGACACGGACGCGATTCGATTAATGGACGAAACGATTGAAGCAGGTGACTCGCATATTGTTCCTGTTCGTTTAAATAAAAATGGAACGGTATCTGACTATTTTTCAAAAGCAGCGAGCAAAGAAGACTTTTATCATTTACGCCAATTCGTTCGTCGACTGTACCAAAAAGCGGGTAATCAAATCGTATCAGGAGTAACCGATTTGTCCCCATACAAATTAAAAGATCGGACACCTTGTCAATATTGTTCCTTTAAACAGGTGTGTCAATTTGATCAAGCGTTTGAAGAAAACAACTACCGAATTCTAGTACCAAAGAAAAAGAACGAGATGATGGAAGTCATTCGAGAGGAGGTCTTAGGCAATGGACCAGCTGAACATTCCGATTAAACCAGAAGAGGTCACCTGGACAGATGACCAATGGAAGGCCATTTATGCTTCTGGGAGAGATATTTTAGTAGCAGCGGCTGCTGGTTCAGGAAAAACGGCGGTCTTAGTTGAGCGTATTATTCAGAAAATCTTAGCAGAAAAAGATCCCATTGATGTCGATCAACTGCTCGTGGTGACATTTACGAATGCTTCGGCCGCAGAAATGCGCCACCGCATTCGGGAAGCATTGGAAAAAGCGATTGCTGAACGTCCGCACTCGGCCCATCTCAGACGCCAATTATCGCTTGTCAATAAAGCGTCCATTTCAACACTGCATTCCTTTTGCTTAGAAGTAATTCGAAAATACTACTACTTAATTGATATTGACCCAAGTTTTCGGATCGCCGATGAAACAGAAGCAGAATTGATTCGGGACGATGTGTTAGACGAATTAATGGAAGATGAGTATGGAAAAGAAGGAAACGACGGATTTTATCGGTTAGTGGATACGTTCTCTAATGACCGAAGCGATGTCGAGCTACAAACGTTAGTGCGAAAAATTTATGACTTTTCCCGTTCGCATCCTGTACCGGACCGCTGGCTCGACCAACTAATAAACATGTATGACGTACAAGAAAAAACGACGATTGATGACTTGCCATTTATAGATTATTTGAAAAGAGATGTGCAGTTACAGCTTGAAGGCGCAAAACGATTCCTCCAAGAAGCATACGAAGGAACGAAAAAACCAGGGGGACCTGCGCCACGTGCGGAAAATTATCTCGACGATTTACAAATCATAGAACGGCTTGAGCGAGCTTTACATTCTTCTTGGGAAGACCTATATGTAGAAATGCAAGCTTGGAAATTTACTCGGGCAAAATCGTGTCGAGGAGATGAATACGATAAAGAGCTAGTTGACTATTGTGATTCTCTACGTAAAAAAGCGAAAGGAATGCTCGAAAAGCTGAAAACCGATTTATTTTCACGGAAGCCCGAATTTTTCTTACGCGATATGCGAGAAATGAAACCGATTATTGCCGAATTAGTCACTTTGGTGAAGAAGTTTCACGTGCGTTTTACGGAAGCAAAAAGAGAAAAAGGGCTTGTCGATTTTAACGATTTAGAGCACTACTGTTTAGCGATTTTACGTGACCCACAGGCGAAAGAGGGAGAGCTGCTTCCTTCGGAGGCGGCGATGAGCTATCGATACAAATTTAAAGAAGTTTTAGTAGATGAATATCAAGATACGAACATGGTTCAGGAAGCCATTCTTCAGTTAGTCAAATCAGAAAAAGGAAATTTATTTATGGTTGGGGACGTCAAACAGTCGATTTACCGTTTCCGCTTAGCTGAACCGAATTTGTTTTTAAGCAAGTACCGTCGCTTTCGGACGGATGGTAAAGACAGCGGACTACGGATTGATTTAGCGAAAAACTTCCGAAGCCGTAAAGAAGTGTTAGATGGGACGAACTTTCTTTTTAAACAAATTATGGGGACGACAGTTGGGGAAATCGAGTACGACAAGCAAGCGGAGTTAGTAAAAGGAGCACCGTATCCTGACGACGATTATCCGGTAGAGGTCATTTTGATTGACCACGCGGATGAGACGAGTGGTCATGAAGAAGAAGGAAGCGAGTCATCGGATATATTGGATCAAGTCGAGTTAGAACAATCTCAAGTTGAAGCCCGTTTGATGGCCAAAAAAGTGAAAGAACTGATCGAACAAGAACATCCGATTTTTGATCCGAAAACAAAGACGTACCGCCCGATTCGTTATAAAGATATAGTCATATTGCTACGCTCGATGCCATGGGCGCCAACCATTATGGAAGAGTTTAAAAAGGAAGGCATTCCATTATACGCGAATTTGTCAACGGGTTATTTTGAAGCAACCGAAGTATCAATTATGCTGTCGTTGCTACAAATCATTGATAATCCCTATCAAGATATTCCGTTTGCCGCTGTTCTCCGCTCACCGATTGTCGGGCTAGATGAAGAACAATTGGCGCAAATTCGCATTCATTCGAAAAAAGGAAGTTTTTATGAAGCGGCAAAGCAGTTTGTCGAATTACGAGAACAAGAAGGTCCATACGTTCACGAAAAACTAGACCGTTTTCTGCGACAGTTTGAACAGTGGCGAACCATTGCTCGTCAAGGGACGTTATCGGAACTGATATGGCAATTATATCGAGATACGCGCTTTTATGATTTTGTTGGGGGGCTTCCTGGAGGTAAGCAACGGCAAGCGAACCTTCGCGCGCTGTATGATCGGGCGAAACAATACGAAGCCACATCATTTCGAGGATTATTCCGGTTTTTACGCTTTATTGAACGAATGAGAGACCGCGGAGACGATTTAGGAGCTGCTCGGGCGTTAGGTGAGCAAGAGGATGTCGTTCGTTTAATGACTATTCACTCCAGCAAAGGGTTAGAGTTTCCGATTGTGTTTGTCGCGGGATTAGGCAAACCGTTTAATAAAATGGACATCATGAATGGCTATTTATTGGATAAAGATTATGGTTTTGCTAGTCCTTATATTCATCCTGACAAACGAATTTCGTATCCGTCACTTCCGCAGCTTGCGTTTAAAAGGAAAAAATGGATGGAGCTCATTGCTGAAGAAATGCGTATTTTGTATGTAGCGTTAACACGGGCGAAGGAAAAATTAATCCTTGTTGGCAGTTTGAAAAAAGCCGAAAAGAGTTTACAGTCATGGAAACATGCGTTACAAACGTCTTCTTGGCTATTAAATGATTACGATCGAGCCAAGGCGAATTGCTATTTAGATTGGATTGGACCGGCTCTTGTTCGACATCTTGATGGACGAATCCTTATTCAAGAAGATGCAATCGGTTTGGCTGATGAGATTCGTCAACATCCTTCCAAGTGGCAAGTTCAATTAGTGAACAAGCAACAATTTAACGATACTGGTGAACAGGAACAAGAAGAAGCGGTTCATTGGGAAACGCTCGTACAAAACGGAAAACCAATCGACGTTACCTCCCTATGGAAAAACGACATTTACACTCGCTTGGAATGGCAATATACCCATGTGGCGGCAACGAAACATCGTTCTAAACAATCGGTATCCGAAATAAAACGACTGTTTGAATGGACAGATGAGTTGGGTAGTGACCAATGGAAACAGCGTAAAATGAAGCAAAAGGCGATTTTTAAGCGCCCGCTTTTCTTACAAGAAAAGAAGTTAACGCCGGCTGAAAAGGGAACCGCGATGCACGTCGTCATGCAGCATATTTCTCTTTCTGAACAGCCAACCATTTCTTCCATTGAAGACCTTCTTTATGATTTAGTTCGATGTGAAATATTATCAGAAGAACAAAAGGCTGTTATTGACCCTTATCAAATTCTAACGTTTTTTAATACAGAAATTGGTAAACGGATCTTGCAAGCCGATCATGTACTTCGAGAAATCCCATTTAGTTTTGGAGTTCCAGCTACTGACATTTATCCGGATTGGCAAGGGGATTCGGAAACCATTTTAGTTCAAGGAGTTATTGACTGTTTAATAAAAGAAAAGGATCAATTGATTTTGCTCGATTATAAGACCGATGCCATTACGGATCGTTTTCTAGGAGGATTTGCGGAGGCAAAACCAATTCTGCAAAAACGATACGAGACGCAAATCGCCTTATATGCCCAAGCGGTGGAGCAGATTGTACAACAACCAATAATAGAAAAGTATTTATATTTCTTTGACGGTGGACATTTACTTTCTTTATAAAAGTGGTTTCGGTACAGTAGAAGTAAAAACAGGAGAAAGGGTTTCTTCCTTTCTCCTGTTAATTATTCCCTGTAATTGGCTGGTCAATAACATTGCAATCGAACGTGGTGTTTACACTAAATCCAGTTACTGTCCCGATAAACGCACCGGTATTAAAACCACCAGATCCACTAGTTGATTTTGAGGCGCTTTTAGGAGAGATAACCGCCGCGTCACCAAACTGGACTGTGCCTCCACCAACATTTAAAATTTGAACAGGACCGACAATAGCTGGCATGAAAAACATCCTTTTCATATGATATCTAGTGATAGTGTATGCAGTTAAACAGAAAGAGTTCATTCACTTAATAATTGGCGAATATGCTTGATTCTTGCTTCTGAAGAAATAAAGCAAGTACTGCCAATATGAAAAACAGATGATGTAGAGACACCTAAAATGTTGATATTTCTAACATGAATGACAGGATTTAGGTCATTTTTTAACATCGTAACCTTTTCTGTAATAGGGAGGAAGGGGATCGGTTCGTTGAAGACTGAAAATTGCGCAAAGTTCCCTTCGTTTCCAAAGAATAGCTCTTTTTCACGTTGGACAGCTAACACGTTTGCCCGAGGTAAAATGCGGTTAGAGTCTCCGATTTCAAAAACGGAAGCGAAGGATACGATGTTGGCTTCAACTGAATCCACAATCGAATATCGTTTATACATAGGCATCACTCTGGGGCCAATGGAACAAAGGGACCAATGATTAATGATTCGGGTGGTGTATCAAAGGTGGCAGCGAGTTGAATCGTTTCAGCATCGCCGACTAACAATAAGCCGGAACTCGATACTCCGATCACTCGTACCGATCCAACGTTTATGCCGTGATTTTCAACATGCAAATTCATTTGTCAGAAACTCCTTTCATGTTTTGTGGGAAGTGAGAAATAAAATGATAAACTCCTTGTCGGATATCATTCATAATTTTTTGTAGCAATTCTTGTTCAAGTTGCTGTTCGTTATAATCTCGGGATTGGCCCATCATCAGTGTTTGTAGGTGATAATTGATACGTTGTGGAAGCTGTTTTTTAATATCGTCTTTAATAAGTTGATGGATGTGAGAATCTAATGGCTTTTCCATTTGTTGTTCGTGTTGTTGAATAATCGATTCAATATCGTGATCAATCGTTTGTTGAAGGCGATCCAAGATGGCTTCTGACTGGCGATAAAAAACAGGTTGATGTGGAAACCCACCATTCGGAACAGCTAATTCTTCAATCTCAGATAGTCCATTTGGTGTAAGACCGATATTTAATGTGCCGTCTAATCGTTCGATCTTCAGTTGATCAAATTTATATTCTATTTTCTCGATATTGATGGCAGGTGATTCTTTCATTTGTTTGATTTGGTTTTTTAACTTATCAATTTCTTTTTCTAAAGTTTGAATTTGTTTATGCTGTTTTTGAATCCATTGTTGTATATTTGTAATTTGGTTGTACCAGTCCATCCTTTCACCTCCCTTTTTATTGGAAGAGGGGGACTAACTAGGGATTGAATGGAACAAGTGGTTGGGCGATCGGACTTATTGGAACCGGTCCGTTTAATGTTTTCGGCCTAGGGGCGGGTTTGATAAATCCCCCGGTATTGTATAAATAGGAGGCAGGCTTGATAATTCCCGATGTTCCGATTTGAAATACTGAAGAGTTGCTCACGCTGCCAATTTTTATCGAGTGGATATTGATCGTTTGCGTAACATAAATGTTCATGATGTTCACCTGCGTTTATTAAACATTAAAGGCATTTGCTTGGTCTACAACGTCCGGATCGAACGTATTCGTTGCAGATTGATGATTGTATACGTTTAAGCCGTCACCAGTATTAAATGAACCAGCGCCAGAGTAGGTTTTGGCAGAGGATAACGGTTGTATTTGGAACACATCGCCGATATTAAAAACCCCTCCAGTACCAATGCTGATAACTTGAACGGCACCGACTAAGGCTGGCATGACCGTTCACATCCTTATATACATTTTCTAGTTTTATAGTATGATGGTGTTGTTAATGTGTGATAAATACGCCTATGAATGTAGAAAAGATTATGAAAAGGATGAAAAGAAATGAATCATTTGAAACCATTGCAAACGAACGAGCGAATTCTTTCGTTGGACGTGATCCGAGGGATGTCGCTGTTAGGTATTTTTCTTGTCAATATTTTATCTTTCCACTCCCCAATAATGTATACGAATCCGTACGAATGGTGGGACTATGGGGATAGCAAAGTATTTCGGTGGATTGATATTTTAGTTCAAGGAAGTTTTTATCCGTTATTTGCAATGATGTTTGGTATGGGACTATATATGCTGTATGAACGCTCGATCAAACGTGGGGTGCCCTTTTATTCAATCGCAACAAGACGGTTATTGATGATGTTGTTGATTGGTATATTACACGTAACGTTTGTTTGGTTTGGAGATATTTTGATTACGTACGCGTTAATTGGATTGTTCACCATTCTTTTCATCAAAGTTTCACCAAAGGCACTTTTATGGACGAGTGGGTTATTATTCTTTTTAATTAATGGCTTATTATTTGTTTCTTTATATGGAGTATCATTAGTCAATCCATACAAAGTGACGATATGGACGGATATCGAAAATGTTAAGCAATCGATTGAAGTGTATACTACTGGTTCATTTATGGAAATTACTCGCCAGCGTTGGATGGATTGGTATTACGTCAATGGACCTCAATCGATCATTATGTTAGTATCCACGATATTTCCGTTTATGCTTTTTGGAGCGGCTGTCGGAAAATACAGATGGGTCGAAAAGGTTGTAGAATGGAGAACACATTGGGGGATCACATCAATCATATGTATGACCATTGGTTTCCTGTTAAAAATGACTCCTTATGTTTTTGAGGGCAACTATGTATGGATGTATGTCCAAGATATATTTGGCGGGCCTATTTTAGCAATTGGCTATGGGGCATTCATCGTGTGGATGGTATCGTTTAAGCCCATCCATCGGTTTGGGCACCCATTCGCCGCTACTGGAAAAATGTCACTTACTAATTATTTAACTCAGTCCATAGTTAGTTCCATCATTTTTTATAGCTACGGGCTTGGTTTATATGGTAATGTTTCCTTAAGTACATGTGTCTTCATCGTCATCAGTATATATCTGATGCAAGTAGTAGCTAGTGAATGGTGGCTATGGAAGTTTCAACGAGGGCCTATGGAGTGGCTATGGCGGCTGGTCACCTATCGACAAAGGATTCCGCTAAAAAAAGGATAAAACCATTAGTACAATAGGGGTGGGAGAAATGAAATTTTGTTCATTTTTAGTCGAAGAGGAAGTTCATTACGGAGTCGCAATTCCCGAACAAGGAATCGTCTGGGATTTGACAGTCTTACAACAACAGGCAGATACAGAACGTTCCTACGTTTCCCTTTTTGAAGGAATTCAGCACGGAGAGGAATTTTTGCACTGGGTAAACGAATTAATGTTGTATGGTGAACAGCTTCAAAATACTACCATCGCTCAACATGCACTCAGTGAAATTCAATGGCTGCCTCCAGTTATTCCTCGGAAAAATGTGATGTGTGTAGGAAAAAATTATCGGGACCATGCGATTGAAATGGGAAGTGAGCAGGACATACCGCAAGAATTAATTGTATTTACCAAAAATCCGACAGCTCTTATTGGTCACTGTACACCAATTGATGCGCATCAAGGGGTCACGAGCGAAGTCGATTATGAAGGGGAATTAGCCGTAGTAATCGGGAAAAAAGGAAAAAACATTTTAGAAAGTGAAGCGCTCCAGTACGTTTTTGGCTATACGATAATCAATGACGTAACAGCAAGGGATCTTCAACAACGCCATCAGCAATATTTTATTGGAAAGAGTCTCGATACGTTCGGTCCCATTGGTCCATGGATTGTCCATTCGAGCGAAATCGAAAATCCCAATGCCTTACATATCGAAACGAGAGTAAATGGGGAGATACGACAATCTGCTTCAACCGAACAATGTTTGTTTTCCATTCAACAAATTATTTCTATTCTTTCAAAAGGAATGACATTAGAACCAGGAGATATCATTGCGACAGGAACACCTTCAGGGGTTGGGAAAGGATTTCAGCCACCAAAGTTTTTAGTTTCTGGTGATCGAATTGATATTTCGATTGAAAAGATCGGTACGTTATCCAACCTTGTTAAATAACTGTCAATACTTTTGTTCAAGTGGAAAAAGTAAATATGATATGATAAAAAAAGTAGCAATTTATAAAGTAGCAATCTAAAAGGAGGAACATACATGACACATGCCCATATTACCGCATGGTTATTAGCCATCATATTATTTTTTGTTGGCATCAGCTTACATAATCAACAAAAGGATAGAGCGGCAAATATCGTTCAAATGATTTTAAGAGCTCTTTACCTTGTTATATTGGTAACCGGAGGCTATTTACTCTACTTTTATTCAAGCATCGATCATATGCTTTATGGAATGAAAGGATTGCTTGGCATCGTTTTGATCGGCTTGATGGAAATGGTGCTTATTCGTAAAGGAAAAGGAAAAAATATTAACGGATTGCTTATCGGATTTTTCATTGTCTTTGTGATTGTACTATTCTTAGGATTTAAGCTTCCTTTAGGGTTTTAATTTTTCTAATATAGTGAATATAACCCACAACAAAGCATCGAGTGATACTCGGTGCATTTTTATTAAGATTTACTTTCATTGATATAACTAACCGTTCTGTAAATTTCAATAAATTTAGTATATTTCAATTAGAAAATATGGTATTTTTTTAGTAGTAAAGTAAGAAGTGGTGAATCAAATGGCAAAAACAGTTAGTTGCTTCTATAAAAACGAAGAAGAATTGCTAACGTTTATAGAACATCATGAATTAGACTTATACCCTTCTATTTTAGTACAAGCATTTGTTGGACGGTCACAGACACATTTCATTCCTAAGTTGCAACAATTAATGAAAACTCATCTTCCGCAAGCTGTTTTTGTCGGATGCACATCGTTTGGAGAAATCGTGGCAGGGGAAATGGTAGAAGAAAAAATCGGGTTGTCATTTACCATTTTTGAAAAAACAGAACTCGATGTACAAATGTTTGATTGTGCGTCCTATGAATCTAGTGAACAAATAGGAAAAGCGATAGCCAGGTCCCTTATTTCATTAGAGACAAAGCTCGTTCTAATATTTTGTACCTATACTGGATTACATCTTCAATCCATGCTTGACGGTTTTTACACGGAATGTAGTGATGTGATTGTTGCCGGTGGAGTTGCTTGTACGAATGGAGAGTATAATGGCGAAATGGTGTTTACTAAGGATGCTGCAACTAATCAAGGAGTTGTAGCGGTTGCTATTAATAATAAAGACTTATTCGTACATACATTAGCTAATCAGCAATGGCAACAAATTGGCAGGTCCTTTAAAGTGACAAAAGTAGACGGACATGTGTTATCGGGAATTGAACATCAGCGTCCAATTCCTTTTCTGCGCCGTTATTTAGGAACACGTTTTGTGGAGCGACTTCCTTCGTTTGGTTCGGAATTTCCTTTCTTTATTGTACGAAATGGTGAAATGAGACCTGTGTTTATTAAAGAAATTACTCCTGACGGCTCGCTATACTTAAGTATGAAATTACAAGAAGGGGAAAGTATTTCGATTGCTTTCCCGAATCTTGAAAAAATAATTGAAGTGTCGGAACGGGCGGTTAAAGAGTTAATGCAAATTCCTGTAGAGACACTATTTATTTATAATTGTGTAGCTCGTAGAGAAAGCTTTCGCCCTCTCGTTCAACAAGAATTACAGATTCTCCGGCAACTCGTTCCGGTAAACGGCTTTTTCTCATGTGGGGAAATTGCTGTAGTCGATAACAACTCTCCTCCGAGACTACTTTCTCAGGCATTAACTTATGTTGCTATTTCGGAATCGAAGGAAGTGAAGAAGAGGAAAAAAGAATTTGATCCTTCGTTCGTATTAACTCCGGAGTTAAATTCCATGATCGCGCTAACTCATCTTATTAATGCTTCCGCGGATGATATTCATGCGCTAAATAAAAACATGGTTATTTCTGAAGAGTATTATCGTTCGTTATTTGACAACAATACAGATTTTATCTATTCCACCGATTTAAAGGGACGATTTACTAGTATCAATTCGACATTCATTCATACTTTCGGTTATGGGGAAGAAGAGATTATCGGAAAATCTGCTCTTCAATTTATTCGTAAAGAAGACATTCCACGAGTGAAACGGCATTTTTACGGGGCGAAAAAAGGGATAGAGCAAGTATATGATATACATATCCCAACGAAACGAGGGGACATGCCCCTTTTTCAAATCAAGAATATTCCAATAACGATCAACGGAAAATGCGTCGGTATATACGGAGTCGGCCGGGATATTACCGTGCAGCGGAAAAATGAAGAACGAATTGTTCAATTAGCGTATTATGACAAGGAAACCGGTCTTCCAAATCGGACCAAATTTACAGAACGATTGGAAAACACGATCGGACGAGGGAAACACCAAGCCTGTGCAGTCATGTTTTTAGATGTAGATCGATTTAAATTTATAAACGATACGTATGGACATGTTGCCGGGGACGAACTTTTACGGCAGATTGGTGAACGAATTAAGAGCGCTTTACCAACGAATGCCTTTTTAGGTCGCTTTCATAGTGATAAGTTTTCGATCTTCATCACTTCATTTGGAAGTCGAGACGATCTTTTAAGCATTGGAGAACAAATCTTTACTGTGGTTCAAAAACCGTTCTACGTTGGGCAACATACGTTATATATAACAGTCAGTATTGGGGTTAGCGTGTATCCACAAGATGCTCATGATGCGGTTACCTTGTTCAAACATGCCGATGTGGCCTTAAGTAAAGCAAAACAGAGCGGGCGAAACGAAATCGTCCTCTTCTCTCATGAAATGTATGAACACATGGTTCAACGAGTACAATTAGAGAATGAATTACGAAATGCTATAAAGGAACAACATTTATCGATTGTATATCAACCGATTGTCTGTTTTCAAACAAACTTATGGATAGGGGCCGAGGCTCTTATTCGCTGGCATCACCCAAAACTTGGGCCTATTTCTCCAGCCCAATTTATCCCGATTTCAGAAGAGACAGGAATGATTAATGAAATTGGAAACTGGGTCCTTAAAGAAGCTTGTCGGCAAACAAAACAATGGCACGACGCTGGCTATAATCATTTATCAGTGTCTGTCAATGTGTCAGCGAAACAGTTCCAACAGCTTTATTTTACGGATATCGTGTACGAGACATTACTCGAAACAAAACTACCTCCAAATCATTTACAGCTGGAGTTAACGGAAAGCGTCATGATCGATGATTTTCAACACGCGACCAAAACGTTTGAACAACTGCAAGAGATTGGTGTGAAAATCTCGATTGACGATTTTGGTACTGGTTATTCGTCTTTAAACTATTTAAAAAATTTGTCGATCAATAACTTAAAAATTGATCGAACGTTTATTCAACACATTGGAGAAAGTCGAAAAGATTATGCCATTGTACAATCAATCATCATGATGGGGAAAGGACTAGATATGTCCATTACCGCTGAAGGAATCGAAACAAAAGATCAGCTTGAATTATTACAAGCAAGCGGTTGTCAATACGGACAAGGTTTTTATATTTATCCGCCATTAAAGCCGAATGATTTTCTTAACGAATTTCAAAAATTATATCGGTCTAAGCAGTCGATTGAAAAATAAAAAAACGAATGGCTTCCTAAGTAAAGGAAGGTCATTCGTTTTTTTATAACCATACACCTTAGGGGAAAAAACTATTTACGATTAAATTTTTCAATGACAATACGTTTGCCCGTATTCAATGTATATTCAAAACGATCTTGCTTTTTCTTTCCATAACTAAAATGATGATGGACTGCACATACATTTTCCGAGTTGTCGAAAATCAATATATTGACTCCTTGCTTAATCGAATAATTTTGCAGATAGGCTAGATGGTTATGACAATAGATGCAATCATAGATAGAAAAATTCATTGAATTTAAAGTCGTGATAAATTGAATGAAGGCATCATCATCGATTTCTTCTAATAATATTTCTAACGAGTATATTAGGTGTTTTCGAATACGGAGTTGATCATTATCTTGTAATGAGATCGTTGTTCCTTTTAGTTGCACCGTTGCATCTTGTTGTAAAATTCCTCGTACCCATTTGTTTGCACGTAAAACTTCTACTTCCTCGGTTACATATTGGTTAAGTAGAATCGCTTCGTCCCCTTCTTCATCAAAAAAAATCCACTCATCATTAATATATTCGACGGTTCCTTCAGTAAAAGCTCTCGATTGGTGTTCAATTAGTTGTAACCGCTGTTGATGATTCATTTCTGATTCTCTCCTTACGAATCTGTCTATCCATGTTTTTGACCAATTTCATCCATTTCATACAATCATGTGATGGTTTTTCATTGTCTATGATTAACTATTTCTAGACGAATGCATATGATGAAACATGTTCACATACCTAAAAACAAGAGGTGATGATTTTTTGTGCGGAATTACGGGATGGATTAATTTTAAAAGAGTGTTAACGAATGAAATGGACAATTTGCAACGAATGACCGCTACATTAACAAAGCGTGGCCCTGATGATACAAACTACTTTATTGATCAACATGTTGCTTTTGGTCATAAGCGTTTAATTGTCGTTGATCCAATCGGCGGAAAACAACCGATGGAGAAACACCATCATAACAAATTGTTCGTTATTTGTTATAACGGGGAATTGTACAATACAGAAGATTTACGGAAAGATCTCCTTACTAAAGGATATTCTTTCAACGGTCATTCTGATACAGAAGTTTTGCTTACAAGCTATATTGAGTGGCGTGAAAAATGCGTGGAATTTTTAAATGGAATTTTTGCTTTTGCGATATGGGATGAAGAGAAAAGTCAAGTATTTATCGGGCGTGATCGTCTTGGTGTTAAACCTTTATTTTATAGCGTGCGAGGAAACGACGTTTTGTTTGGATCTGAAATTAAAGCGATTTTACAACATAAAGAGGTACAGCCCAAACTGGACCGTAACGGATTGTCAGAAGTGCTTGGGTTAGGTCCATCAAGAAGTCCAGGAACAGGTGTGTTTGTTGGGATTGAAGAACTGCGACCAGCACATGCGATGACCGTCTCGCCGACAGGAGTAAAGGTGTGGCGTTATTGGAATGTTCGTAGCAAGTACCATCGGGATACATTTGAAGAAACGGTTGAACATGTTCGCTTTTTATTAACTGATGCGGTGAAAAGGCAACTTGTATCAGACGTTCCGCTATGCACATTTTTATCAGGTGGAGTCGACTCCAGTGCAATTACCGCTATTGCTTCAAATACGTTTCAGGAGGAAGGAAAAGGAACACTTCATACGTATTCCATTGATTACGAAAACAATGATGAATATTTTCAATCGAATGTATTTCAACCAAATGCTGATCAACCTTGGATTGAGTTAATGAGTCAAGCTTTTCAAACGAATCATCATCGTTGTGTCATTTCTCAAGAACAGTTGTTTAAAGAACTCATAGAAGCGGTCGAAGTTCGCGACTTACCTGGAATGGCGGATGTCGATTCGTCCCTATTGTGGTTTTGCCGAGAAATAAAAAAGGATTTCGTTGTAAGCCTTTCAGGGGAATGTGCTGATGAAATTTTTGGTGGCTATCCGTGGTTTCATCAAGTAGGGACTGAGAATAATCATAGTTTTCCGTGGATGCGTTCGGTCAACGAGAGACAACGGTTGCTAAACGATAAATGGAGTCAAAAGTTAAAGCTACAGGACTATATTCAACAAAAATTTAATGAAACGATACATGAAACCCCTATTCTAGATAATGAATCCGAAGTCGAACGGAAACGAAAAGAATTATTCTATCTAAATATAATCTGGTTTATGACTACGTTACTCGACCGAAAAGATCGAATGAGTATGGGAGCAAGTTTAGAAGTCCGCGTCCCGTTTGCTGACCACCGTCTTGTAGAATATGTGTGGAATATTCCATGGGAATGGAAAATGTACGGCAACCGGGAGAAAGGAATTTTACGAAAAGCACTAGAAGGAATTTTACCAGAAGACGTGTTGTATCGGAAGAAAAGTCCCTATCCGAAAACGCATCATCCGAAATATACTCAACTCGTACAATCATGGTTAAACGATATTTTAAAAAATTCGTCAACCGTTTTATATGAATTGTTTGATAAGAAGCAATTACAAGATCTTGTGCAATCAAAAGGAAGTTCGATTCAAGTGCCGTGGTTTGGACAATTAATGACTGGTCCGCAACTATTAGCTTACTTTGGACAAATCCATGTCTGGTTTGAAAAATATCATATTCAGTTGGTGGAAAGTTAAGTACGAAACTGTCCAGTGAGGCAGTTTTTTTTTGGGGGAATGTGGTATATAGCTTGAGATTTAACTGAAAAAGAGAATTTATTACCGATTTTTGTTTGACGGCACGTTCGGAAACAGCTAATCTTAAATACGAAGTGACAATACGGGTAGGAGGAATATAGGGTGAAACGTTTGATTTGGTTGTTTATCACCTGTTTAATCGTCAGTATAACAAGTCCGGCCTCTGCGCAACAACTTAACGAGGAACGGAACTGGCGAGATGAGAGCATTTATTTTATTATGATTGACCGTTTTCATAATGGTGATCGTTCAAATGATTATAATGTGAATACAGAGGATCCGTATGCTTACCAAGGGGGAGACTTTCAAGGAATTATTGACCAGTTGGATTACATTCAGGAGATGGGATTTACAGCGATTTGGCTCACGCCGATTATGAAAAACGTGGACGGTGGCTATCACGGATATTGGGTCGAAGATTTTTATGATACGGAAGAGCATTTTGGTACCATTGACAAATTTAAAGAGCTAGTAAACGAAGCCCATGCTCGTGGAATCAAAGTGATTGTCGATTTTGTAGTGAATCATGTTGGTCCGAATCACCCATGGCTTGACGATCCTGAAAAAAAAGATTGGTTCCATGAAGAAAAAGAAATTATTAATTGGAACAATCAAGAGGAAATCGAACAAGGTTGGATTTTTGGTTTACCTGATTTAGCGCAAGAAAAAGAAGAAGTTCGGGATTATTTAATTGACGTAGCAAAGTGGTGGATTGAAGAAACCGATATTGATGGCTATCGTTTAGACACCGTGAAGCATGTACCGATTGAATTTTGGAAAGAATTTTCGAAAGAAGTGAAAGCCGTAAAAGATGACTTTTTCTTGTTAGGGGAAGTTTGGTCGAACGATCCTAGTTATATTGGCCAATATGAACAAGCCGGGATTGATGGGTTTGTTGATTATCCATTAAACAAGCCATTACGGAACGTATTTGCAAAACCAGATGTGCCTTTAACCTCCATTTTTGATCAGCTGGCGCAAAATGAACAATATTATGAAGAGCCGTATTTAATGGGGGCGTTTCTCGATAATCATGATCTACCGCGTTTTACAAGGGATATCGTCCTTGAAAAACAATATCCAGGTACACGCTGGAAACTTGCCTTAACGTATTTGTTTACTGGTCCTGAAATCCCGATTGTGTATTATGGTTCCGAAATTGCGTTAGATGGAGGGGAAGACCCAGACAACCGTCGTTTTATGAGCTTCCGGGTGGATAAAGAATTAATTGACTATGTTTCTATCCTCGGACAAATTCGACAAAACTTTCCGGCTTTAACAAGAGGAACGTTTGAAGTTTTATTTGATGGAAATGGGATGGCTGTTTATAAGCGGGAATACGATGGACAAACCGTTGTCGTAGCTATCAATAATTCCAGTCAATCGAAGTCGGTCACATTAACAGCGGAGCAACTCGAAAATAATAAAGAATTGCGCGGAGTGATTTTAGAAGATTTAGTCCGTTCCAAAGACGGAGAGTATACGATTATTCTTGACCGCGAAACGGCGGAAGTGTATGTTTTAGAAGATAAAACTGGCATCAATTATCCGTTTATTATTACTTTAGCGTCGGTTTATATTTTATTTATTATTTTTATTATAATCGTAACAAAAAGAAGAAAGCGTAAAACTTCATAAGAAAAAATAGAGTTGGGAATCAGGAGGTTGATTCCCAACTCTATTTTTGTTAGGAATTAATTTTACCCATTGACAATCTCTCCGCCGTTGATGTGCAAAATTTGTCCCGTCATGTAACTAGAATCTTCGCTCGCTAAAAAGACAAAAGCAGGTCCAAGTTCGTACGGTTGTCCCGCTCGCTTCATCGGAGTATTACTGCCAAATGTCGCTACTTGTTCACTTGGAAATGTCGATGGGATGAGGGGAGTCCAAATCGGCCCTGGAGCAATCCCGTTCACCCGAATACCTTGAGAGATAAGTGAAAGGGCTAATGAACGAGTAAACGTAACGATGGCTCCCTTCGTTGCCGAATAATCGATTAATTGTTCGTGCCCTTTATAGGCGGTGACCGATGTCGTATTGATAATAACATCCCCATTTGTTAAATGAGGAACGGCGGCTTTTGTCATAAAAAAATAGGAGAAAAAGTTCGTTCGAAACGTGCGTTCTAATTGTTGCGCGGAGATCTGCTCAATCGATGACTGCGGATGTTGCTCTGCGGCGTTATTGACAAGAATATTTAGCTTCCTATAATGAGTCACCGTCTGTTGAACGACCTCTTTACAAAACGTTTCACTCCCTATATCACCGGAAAAAAGGAGACATTGCTTCCCCATTCCTTCAATGATGGTTTTAGTTTCATTCGCATCGTTATGTTCATCAAAATAAACAATGGCGATATCAGCCCCTTCTTTTGCCATATAAATGGCCGCTGCTTTTCCGATACCGCTATCTCCTCCTGTAATAAGAGCTACCTTTCCAGCTAATTTTCCTTTCGTTGGATCATAGTCGACAAAACTCGTCGGCTTCGGATTCATCTCCGATTCTCGGCCAGGTTGACGATCTTGATGTTGTGGGGGAAAGGTTTGAGTATTGGAATTATTCATATGTACACACCCTTTCTATTTACGTTTGTTTTATATTGTGACGAACGAGTAGAAGTTATTTATCGAAATGACATTTTGTAGAGGAGTAGAAAAATACAAAGGTTCAATTAAAGAGAGAGATGGTCTAAAGATAGGAAAGGGAGTGGTGCTGATGGAACGCTATTCATGAAGCATTCCAACAATTGCATTACTAAACTCGATGATGAATAGCCCCTATCCTAAGGCACATTTTTAAAATAAGGCTATGTTATATGTCATTGTTGATTTTTAGCAAGTTATTCACACGGCGGCGACTCCAGCGGGAACAAGAAGCCGCAAGACCCTTACTTG
>NZ_JBCNBW010000039.1:0-23914 GCF_050478865.1 Aeribacillus pallidus
GCGAAATGTATAAATATCAACTGTATCGTTTAACAGAGCCAAAAATAAAAAAATCACCTATAGGGTAGTCCCTATAGGTGATCGGTTTTTTTCGAATATTGCCATTTTCCAGCTTGACGATTTTTTTCCCGTACCATATTTTTTTCGTGGCGTAACGCTTGATTGTCCTTTGCTTTTTTATCATTATCGGATGTATGTGGCATTTGACCCCTCCTCAAGTTTGTGCTTGCGTTCTGTAGTGTACCCAAAATAGGAGGGGGTATCCATTAATCCATTTGGTTTAAGAAAAAAACAGCAAGAGTCCCTGGACCGGCATGAGCCCCAACAGCTGAACCGATCATTTGGATATAAAATTTGGACGTGCCGAATTCATCTTGAATCATTTGTTTTAATTGTAGGGCGCTTTCTTCATCGTCTCCATGACTAATTCCGATGAGTTGTTGGTCGAGTTTGTCTCCACGTTGTTTCATGAGCTCGATGATTGTACGGAACAGTTTTTTTCGGCCGCGAACTTTATCAATTGGAATTAATTTTCCGTCTTCTACATGTAAGATCGGTTTAATATTGAGTAAGCCGCCGATAACCGCGGATGTTTTGGATACACGTCCACCTTTAGCTAAATAATCTAAATCTTCTACGGTAAAAATATGTTCCATGTGTTGACAGCGGAATTGTACTTCTTTTATAATTTCATCTTTCGTAGCCCCTTCTTTTATACGGTTAGCGGCATGTAGGACAACTAAACCGTAACCAATGGAAGCACATTTCGAATCGATAATGTCTAAATCAAGATCAGGATAATCTTCCTTTACTTGATCACGGATCATAACCGCTGTTTGATAGGTTCCAGAAAGTTCGGAAGAAAAAGCAATATAGAGTCCTTTTTCCCCTTTCTTGGCTAAGTCAGTAAAAAGCTCCATTAACAATTGAGGAGAGGCTTGGGACGTTTTTGGCACGATGCCATTACGAATGGCCTCAAAAATTTCTTTACTTTGAATCGTTTTTATATCTTCATACTCGTGATCGTTTAAATGCACACGGAGTGGAATTAATGTGACTTGATGTTCTTCAAAAAAAGATAATGGTAAATCACATGCACTATCTGCGAATAATTGGAATGACATACACTTCACCTTTTCCTATCGTTTGATAGTATAAGTGTAACGATTTTGTCTGTAAAAATAAAGAGGTATGTAAGGGAAAGATATGTAATAAAGTAAAGGTAATCTGAGTTGGGTTGACGTTAAAATATGGGCGTTTACAGGCGGTTTTAAAACAAATTATTCAAAAAGTTGACCCACACGCATTCACCAATATTGTTCAAACAACAGGCATTTTTGGATTTTTCCGTAGGGACTAATTTTTGACGTTGTTGTACATACTATACAGTGATAGATCCTCATAAAGGAGGAACCAAGATGAGGAATCCGTATATCATTGCCTGTTTACTCTCCGTCCTTCTATTTGCTCCCTCCGTATTTTCCAAACAATCAGGAGCTTTTCGAAATATCCAGATTCATTACAACGGAACACATGTGGTCATTAAAGGAGAAGCATGTTTAAAAGAGGGCCTGTTTTTTTATACAGTGGAAGATGGACATTACGTCTTTGTGGAAGAAACACTTGTTAAAGTGAATAAAAAAGCTCCGAATTGGAGTCCTTTTTCCATAACTCTTTCAAAAGATAAAATCCCTAAGCTTAAGAATGTGATGCTCGTTTTATACGAGCGAAAAATTGAAGATGGAACGATAATAAATGAAACGGCCATTCCGTTACCAAATAAGTAAAACGGCGAAAGGTTGCCCTTCGCCGTTTTTTGCATATTCTAAGCATGTGTAAATAATGGTGTGTTCAGCCAAACAGGAAATTGGGGGAATTCCTTTTAAAGTGACTCTAATTCGTTTTGCATTTCTCGAAGTTGGCGCTGTTCCGCTATTGTCGAATTGGCAAATGCAGAGGACATAGCGTTTTTAGCCTTAGCAGTGGCCGATTGTTTCAACGATTTGTCTTCAGTAGACGCAGCTCTTTTTGCTTGTTCAGTTAAATTTCGGGCTTGTTGAAAAAGCTGATTCCCCATTCTTATATGCCTCCTAAAGAGGACTCGTGAACGCTAGCCATTTTCTTAGCTTCTGCTTCAGCATAGGAAATATAATAAGGGATTCGTTCATCGTGTTTCTTGACAGTGTTTTTACTTTGTTGTACAAAACGTTTCGATTTATTGTTTTTGCCCATGCGAATCACCACCTAAAGATGATCTTGAACACTTGTTTGAAGCGTTCATTTATTAGTATGGTTCGTCAAAAAAAATTCAATATGGTTAAATAATGGGAATGTCCTTCGTTTACTTTAAATGTAAGTATGATTGTAAAAAATTAGCGATTCCATCTTCTTCATTCGTACCTGTTATCTCGTTTGCAATAGCTTTTAATTTGGCAATTCCATTTCCCATCGCCACCCCAATTCCTGCATACTCAATCATTTCTAAATCATTGTCTTCGTCACCAAAGGCAATAATTCGCTCTTTTGGAATTCCGTAGTAATCAGCCACTTTTTTAATTCCAACTGCTTTATTAAGTCCTGATTTTACGATCTCGATGACATGCCAAGGAGCAGCCCAACGCCGGTGGTCGATAACTTCTGCATGGACTTTGTTTAAATGTTCGCGAATGGATGTCACATCTTTTTCCGAAGCATGAATAAGTAAACAAGTTGGAGAGTCTTGTAAAAACTTTCGCAAATCCCCAGTTGTAATCGTTGGATTTCCCAGGCTAAAAATGTCTAAAAGCTTCTCGTCATGATAATGGAAGTATACTTCATCCATCACTTCAGCAATAATATTATGGAAATTAAATTGATGGCACGCATCAACGATTTCTTTCGTTATGTCAATCGATAAAGGATGGTGGAACATCCCCCAATCGTTATGTAGCGGATGGTGTACAAAAGCTCCATTAAAATTCACAATAGGAGTGGTTAATCCGAGCTCACGGTAATACATTTCGCTAGCTCGGTACGGTCTTCCGGTAGCAATCATGACTAGATGTCCATTTTCTTTTGCTTTTTGAATCGTTACTTTTGTTTTGGCGGAAATGGTCTTATCATCCTTCAGCAATGTTCCATCTAAATCAAGTACGATTAAATGAGTATTTTTCCCCATACTGTCTCCTCGATTTCATTTTAAAATTTCTTTTTGTACCGTAAGTGTATCGAATGGTGCCTACAAGGTCTATATCGTTAACAAAATATTTAAGGAGTATTTACATGTACATTATACCAAAAATAGGATAAGATGAAGTAAAACATGTAAATAGGGAGAGAGTTTACGTGATTGGTGTAACAAAAGAAGTCATCAACGGAAAGCCATTACTGCATGTTGCGAATCAGCAACACTGGACTGAATGCTTACCAACAATCTTTTTTATCCATGGCTTTACAAGTGCAAAAGAACATAATTTACATTATGCTTATCTTTTAGCCGAAGAAGGGTTTCGTGTGTTCTTACCGGATTGCCTTTATCATGGTGAGCGGTCCGCCGGGTTTACAGAACAAGAACTGAATTTTCAATTTTGGAATATTGTCATACAAACGATTCATGAACTGAAAGAATGGAAAGATGTTTATGTTCATAAAGGCTTCATTGATGAAGAGCGTATCGGTGTAGCCGGCACTTCCATGGGGGGAATTGTGACACTTGGTGCACTAACCCAATACGATTGGATTCAAGCCGCGGTTAGCTTAATGGGAACACCAACTTATGAACAATTTGCAAAAATACAAATGGACTACTTAAAACAAAAGGGGATTGAACTTCCGCTTACAAAAGAAGAGGAAGCAGCTTTTTGGGACCAAATTAGGAAGTTTGATTTCAGCCAACAACCTGAAAAATGGAACAAGCGACCATTAATGTTTTGGCATGGGGAAAAAGATGACGTTGTCCCTTATGAACCAGCCTTTAGCTTTTATGAGCAGTTAAAAGCAATGGGTTCATCGGAAAGTTTGTTAAAATTTATCTGTGATCCATCAGCCGGTCA
Organism: Aeribacillus pallidus; assembly: GCF_050478865.1. Lineage (NCBI taxonomy): Bacteria > Bacillati > Bacillota > Bacilli > Caryophanales > Bacillaceae > Aeribacillus > Aeribacillus pallidus. The sequence goes on from NZ_JBCNBW010000039.1 coordinate 4,032, forward strand.
TAAAGTTACTCGCGAAGGAGTTTTACAGACGGTGGCATGGTTCCAAACCCATTTATTATCTACCTCAGTAAAAGTCGATTAACTTGTACTTTAAAAGGGTATAACATGAAAAAGCAACATCTTTGTTCTTCTAAATATTAATTTGTTAACATGGGAATGAAAGGAGAGGAAGTTCAGTGGATCAAGATTTACGTGATAACATTATGGGCGCGTTAGAACAAGTGGTTGACCCAGAGCTAGGAATTGATATTGTTAACTTAGGTTTAGTATACGACCTTGAAATGGATGATGATGGTAAATTGACGGTGACCATGACATTAACGTCTATGGGTTGTCCGTTAGCAGGAACCATTGTGGATCAAGTAAAAGCTGCTGTGAGTGATATTCCTGAAGTAAAAGATGTGGACGTAAATATTGTTTGGAATCCACCTTGGTCTAAAGATCGTATGTCCCGTTATGCGAAAATTGCTTTAGGTATACGATAAAACCTATCGGATGAACTCCGATAGGTTTTCTTATTTCGTTATTCCATTCGGCAAATATCAATTGGACAATTTTCGCAATCGATTTCGCGTTTTAAAAATTCGAGGTCATGGACAATGATATGGCCATTTTTGATAGAAACAATGTTGTTTTTTTTTAAGTCACCTAACATTCGATTAATGACCTCACGGGATGTCCCACATAAATTCGCTACCTGTTGATTGGTTAACTTAACGTCGATAAGCATTCCATCTTCTACTTCTTTTCCAAAACTGTTAACAAGTCGGATAAGCGTCGAGAAAAGGGCTCCTTTTTTACCGTGTAATATCAAGTCCCGAAACTTCGATTGTTGGCGTCTATTTTGCAGTTGTATCCATTTTAACCATTCAAGGGTAAAGGAAGGATCCGCTGCTAACGCTTCTTCGAATTCGGTTTTTGGTAAAACAAAGACTTCCCCATCTTCCAGCATTTTTCCGTTTAACGAGTAGGTTGTAGACGGACAAAATAATGTAAACTCACCGATAATGTCTCCTGATTGGCAGATTTGTAAGGACAATTCCTTCCCATCAGGGATGACTTTACTAATTTGAATTTTACCTGTATGGATATAAAATAACTCCTCTACCGGCATCCCTTCTTGAAAAAGATACTTCCCTTTCGCATATTTCCGACGAACATTTTTTTGATGAAACAATTGTTTTACTTTTTCAGTCACTTGCTCATACATGACTGATCACACGCCTTTTTAAAGATATATTACCATATTTATTCAACTATAAAAAGAGAAGAACAAGGGGGCCGACAATTAAACAATACACGGCAAAAATAATTAAGTTTCCTTTCGCCATCACGTTCATAAACCATTTTAAGGAGAAATAGCTGGCTACTAAAGAGCTAAAAAATGCAAGGACATATGGAACAAATAAGTCGTGTAAGTGTGGATCGTTGACTAAATCACTGATGCTTAATACCATTCCTCCTAAGCTAACCGGGATGTATAGAAGAAAGGAATAACGCAGCGCCGTTTCTTGTTTCATTCCCCGGGCCATCGCCGCCACAATCGTAGCACCTGAGCGACTAATTCCAGGAATTAAGGCAACGGCTTGGGCGAAACCGACAATAAGAGCATCTTTCAACGTTAAGTCGCCATCGTTTTTTCGTCCTCTTAAGTTACGAATGAGATAAAGAGCTATACCGGTAATAATTAACGACATTGCCACTGTTCGAATATTGGATAGATGCTCTTTAATCCAATCGTCCAATAAAATGCCTAATACACCGGCTGGGATCGTACCCACGATTAAATAAATAATAAAGCGAAAGTCCGTCTTGGCATGTTCGTTCTTCGTCGTTAAATACTCCCATCCGTTACTGATTAGCCGAATTAAGTCTTGGCGGTAAATGATTAGTACCGCTATTAACGAAGCGGAATTCACCAATAATTCAAAAGTGAAGTTTTCCATCGTAATACCGAAGATATGTTGTGCGAATTGTAAATGGCCGCTAGATGAAATTGGAATTGGTTCGGTAAACCCTTGAAAGGCGCCCAGTAATAAATATTTGATTAAGACGTACAGCTTTTCCATATCCATAAGGAATTTCCTCCATCATATGTTTGTACCATCTCATTTAACACTACACATTCCAGTTTTGTAAAGATACTTTTTATTACATATTTTTTTCATTTTTTCAACTTGTTTAATGAATGATGAACTTTTAAAAAATGGGCAAGATAATGGTAAGGAGGTGGTTGTGGATGGGTCAACGTCATCAATTTCGTCCTGGTGAAAAAGCCCCCAACAACGGAACGTATATTGAAATTGGAGAAACAGGAAGTAATGTAAAAAATCCGAAAAAAATTAAGCTCAAAGCGGGAGATGAATTTCCAGAAGCATCGAATCATAACCGCCACTGGACATATATGCGAAAACCTTAAACGAAAAGCGATTGTCTCATAACGACAATCGCTTTTTATTAATGCTTTTCTACAGGGTCGTTTGGTAGAATGGTTGGAACGACATAAATTAGTACAGTAGCAATCACGGCTAATAGGGCTCCAGTTTCAAAATGGTATTCAGCCCCCATCATAGAACTAACTACGTATGAAAGCATTTGTACTAATAAAAATGCCCAGAAAAACGTTGCTAAATAACGCACGATTTTTCACCTCAATTCTAAAAGTAAGCTATGTACGATACCGATTGAAATTGAAATACATATCTTTTTTCATATTACCATAGATAATTAAAATTTTAAATGATTATCCAAATAAAATGAAACCCCTTTCAGCATTGAAAATTAGGTCATTCTCCCATTCAATCTTTATTTTACTGTCATACGTTATTTAAGAGGACTCTGTCAAAGAGGGGATTTTCATATGGAACAACGATCATTTCAATTACAAGGACAATGGTGCAAGATTCATTATCCAGAGCGGCCAAACGGGTTTGCCGTTTTTATTCTTGGGGACGGGCACCATTTTGTTGAACAAAAGGATAGCTTTTGGACACAGCATTATGGCAGAGCGTACCTTCTTGAGGAGTTAAAACAAGAAGGTTACCTAGTTTTTTATTCTCATCTATTTGGAAAACATTGGGGAAGTAAGCGGGCAGTTGAATTTGCTGTTCAACTATATCGTTACATTTGCCAAAAAGAAATCATTAATCATAAAATACACATTTTAAGTGAAGGAATGGGTGTTTTAGTCGCTAAACAATTAATGGAACGAATCCCCGGCCAAATAAGAAGCATGACGTTGTTACAGCCATGTTTGTCTTTAAAAAAATATATACGTCAAGAAAAGAAAAACAAAGTCTTTTATAAAAAATTAAAGAAAGAAATGGCCGCTGCTCATAAAGTACCGTTGGAACAATGTGAACAAATCATCAATGACGAGTCGTTGAATATTTTGATGAATACCAATATACCGCTTCAATTTATTCATATTTTAGATCATAGCCGCTATCAACCACAAATGGAATTGTCGAGAAGAATTAATATTGTCCGTAAACAAAAGGGGAAATCCATTGAAATTCAATATTTACTGCCAGAAAAAAGAGGAATGGTTGGACGAAAAATGATTCGGTTTTTTAAAAAAAATGAGAAGGTACTATAAGCCATTTGTTTTATCTGACCTTCTTCATGCATACGATACAAAGAGGACATTTGTCAGAGGAGGGTCATAATGAATCAGGCAGTAGTGATGGCAGCAGGGCAGTTCCTCGGATTTGAAATATGTAAAGCATTGTTAGAGGAAGGATATGAAGTTGTTGGGTTGGATGATATTTGTGAAGAGAACCGGGGGTTAATTGAACAAAAATGGTTGGAAGTAGGGAGGAATGCTAATTTTTCAGCTGGAACAATGGACGAAAGGGAAGTGTGCCTCACGAAGCCAACCTTTATTTTTTTACCGATTTTTGACTATTATTTTCACCATGACGTTTATTTTCAACGGTTACAACAAATCCAACACAACGTGTCCCAATGGTCATTACCACCAAAAAATGAGTTCATTTTTATCCTCCCTACTCAAATGTTATATGAGCGTAATGAACGAGTAGAAGACGTAAAAGAAGTTTTACAAAAAATGAAAACGTGGATGGAAGAAAAGAGATATAAGATAACTGATTATTACGTGCCTACGGTTTATGGACCCTATCAACCGGAAGTTTTTCTATTTCATCAACTTTTGAAGAAAAATTTACATTCTGAACCATCGAATATTGAATTTATGGATGATCCATCCGATGCGATTTATGTGCAGGATGCAGCCGTTTCCATCATTCAACACGTATTATCGGGGAAAAAGGAGGAGAAAGGTCCATTTCTTCTTTCGAGCGGTGAAAAAAATCGCTGGAAAAACATTATCCATAAAATCACGTCCTATACGAATCAATATTTGCTCAAAGAAGAGAGGAAATATCCACTTACAGTAAAACAAATACCTATATCTCAACAAACCCCTTTAGAAGAAGGGTTGGAGCGACAGGCTGTTTGTATACAAAACTATCTGAAGTGACAGGAATACAAATGCCTCTTTTCATGTTATCGATTCAAGGGTAGAATAAAAGAGATTGAGAATCCTAGGGAAATATACGAAATTTTGGCTGTAACATCCCCTTTTACCTGTAGCAATGGAAAAAGGAGTTGCTATATATGATGAAAAAAATAATCGGAATTGCACTTACGCTCCTCCTTCTTACGGCTTGTTCCTCGATACAAGATCAATCTAACTTAACAAAAGCAGGATTGCTCGTACCTGATACGATCAGTGATCAAGTGTGGGGAACAAAAGGGTATAAAGGAATGTTAAAAATTCAATCGAAATATAATGTTGATGTATTTTATAAAGAAGGAATGAATTCCAAAGCTTTAGTGGAACAAGCGGTCAAAGAATTTGACCAAAAAGGGGTTAATCTCATTTTTGGTCATGGAAGCGAGTATGCAGAATATTTTAACGAAATAGCTAATGAATATAAACATATCCATTTTGTCAGCTTTAACGGTAATGCGACTGCTTCAAATACGACGAGCCTTCAATTTAAAGGCTTCGCTATGGGGTATTTTGGTGGAATGACCGCCAGTCACATGTCCAAAACGAAAAAAGTGGCCGTTTTAGCGGCATTTGAATGGCAACCAGAAGTCAAAGGTTTTATTGAAGGGGTACAGTTCCAAAATAGCGATACCGAAGTTATTGTCACTTACACGCATAATTGGGATGATGTTGGTATCGCACTTGAAGCATTAGAGGAAATGATTGCAAAAGGCGTAGACGTCGTCTATCCCGCAGGTGATGGCTTTAATGTTCCCGTCATTGAAAAGCTAAAAGAACAGGGGTTATATGCCATTGGTTATGTGTCCGACCAATCGGATTTAGGAGAAACGACAGTGCTAACTAGTACGGTACAACATATTGATAAATTATATGAATTAGTCGCTGAGAAGTTTATACAAGGGGCATTAGAGCCAGGCAATTTACAATTTGATTTTCAAGATGGAGTTATTTCCATGGGGAAATTCAGTCCGTTAGTTGACAATGAATTCAAAGAGCAATTAAATAAATATATCGACCAATATATAAAAACTGGGCAATTACCGGATGAACTACCTATGGAGGGATCGTAATGTCACCAGACAAATCAATGGAATTTATGCAAATTGCGATGAAATATTTACCAGAAGCGAAAGAGAAGTTGGATGAAACAGGGATTGAGTTAACAATGGAAATGCTTCAACCGTTTATGGAGTTATTTATGAAAGTGATGAATGAAGCATATGAACTTGGTCGTAAAGATGCTTTACATGAAGAACAGTAAGCTTGTCGTATGTCGGCAAGCTTTTTTATTGTTTAGGAAATTATAAAATTCTCGCTTTGTGGATAAGTGTTCGATAAAATGTTCGTAGAAATAATTAGGAGTGGCGTGTGGTGGCTAAGCATAAACAAAAACGATACAGTGGTGTAATAAAACAAATCTTAAAGGATCACTTCGATGGATTTTGGAAGATGCATTTTGATTTGCTTCCTAAAGATTATCGTGACCATATTAAAGAAATAGTCGAAAAAACAATTCGGTGCGGAACGACTGATTAAGGTTATGCTCGCTATGAATGCCTTGGGTGTCCAAGAAACCCAGATCCCGTTTTTGTTTGTTACATGTAAAAGTCGCTTCTGTCATAAGTGTGGGAAAAAGTATACAGATGATTGGTCAGACAAAAAACAAGAGATGATTTTTGATGTACCTCATCGTCACATGGTATTTACAAGAATTAAGACAGATATTCTTTCAAGATCGAAAGAAGTTAAACGAATTAGCACAACAGGTCGCAGAGGTTTTTCAGTATCACTATAAAAAAAGAAGTAAGAAACGAAAAAGTCGGAGTTATAACTGTTATCCATACATTTGGTCGAGATTTAAAATTTAATCCTCACATACATGCTTTAGTTACTGAGGGGGCAATCGATGTGAATAAATATGCAAAAATAACTTTTGGGATGATATTAATTCTTGGATTTCTTTTATTTGCTTTTCAATATAAACAACGAACAGTTATAAAGGAGAGAAATGAAGATCTAGATTTTTTGATACACACATTACAAAATGAACATCCTGCTCTTTATTCTCATATTTCTGAAGATACATGGAACAAACAAATTGCTTTGATTAGAAAACATATTTCTGAGTTTGATGATGATGAGTTCGTATTAAATTTAGTTCAGTTAGTAGCGATGATTGGTGATAGTCATACAAAATTAAATTTTAAGAGTGAAAACGATAAAATTTACCCTTTAAAAGTTAAATGGTTTGAAAAAGGTTTAAGGGTTCTTGAAGCGGATGAAAAGTATAAAGAAATTCTTGGTCTTAAATTAATAGCTATCAACAATATTTCTATCGAAGAAATCATTCATAAACTAAAGATACTTTTTCCTCATCAAAATATGCAGTGGTTCAAATATCAATTGTCAGATGTAATCATCCATGAAAAAGTACTTCAATTTATTGGGATTAATAAAGTGAATTATTGGACCTTTGAAGACGATAATGGCCAAAAGATACAGGTAAAGATAGTACCCATTCAATATAAGAAAGCTTCTAAAATAAATATGGTCAAACTTGACATCAAGGTTCCGGAACATCTTCAAAAGCCTGAAAATAGTTATGATCAATATTGGTATAAAATGATTCCTGACAAACAAATAATTTATTGGCAATACAATATATGTGTAGATAGAAGCGACACTGGAGATGAAAATACTCCAGACTTTATGGAATTTGTTCACCATCTAATAGATGATTTAAATAATGAGGAAGTAAAAACATTGATTATTGATCTTAGAAAAAACCGAGGTGGAAATAGTCTATGGATGAAGCGTTTTATTGATGTACTAACATATAATTCTACTTTTCTTAATAATGGGAAAATATATGTATTAATCGGAAAAGAAACCTTTTCTTCAGGATTGATGGCTGCGGTAGATTTAAAAGATAAATTAAATGCTAAATTGGTTGGCGAAGAAACAGGGGGAGATTTGAATGCACCAGGAGAGATTAAACTTGCTAATCTGCCAAATTCAAATATGACGTTTTACTATTCAACAAAATTATTTCATTTAAAGCCCAACGAAACAGGAGGATTGAAACCTGACATTGAAGTTCAACAACATTTTAATTTATTTGTTAATGGTATTGACGAGCCGTTTGAAACCATTTTAAAACTAAAATGACAAAGGGTGTTGAATAATAGTCAGATCTTCCCGCTGGAGTCGCCGCCGTGTAAATAACTTGCTAAAAATCAACAATGACATATAACATAGCCAAAAAAAAAATCCATTCTGTAAATAAGAATTGTTTAGACCGAGGCGATGATCATGGCACTCATTCAAAAACTGAAGCATTTTATCGGAGGAAGAATTATAAAAACGGCCCTATCCGTGTTTTTAACGGCACTCATTTGTAATTGGCTACATATTCCTGCGATATTTGCGATTATTACGGCTATCGTCACCATTGAGCCGACCGCGTCGGATTCCATTCAAAAAGGAATCATTCGCTTTTTTGCTTCTGCCATTGGGGCAGGATATGCCATCCTTTTTTTAACGTGGTTTGGCCATACTCCATTCACCTATGCGTTTGTAACGGCGGCAACCATTATGACATGTCATAAATTACGTTTAGAAGCCGGGATGCTTGTGGCAACTTTAACGGCCGTGGCGATGGCCTCATTAATGGAGCAATTAACTATCACGTCATTTTTCATTCGCTTATCGACAACTACGATAGGAATTGTCATCTCAACCATTGTCAATTTATTGATCTTACCGCCTAAGTATTCTACATTTATCACCAATAACATTCACCAATTATACAAACGGACCGCTAACGTACTGGAGCAACGTCTATTAGAAATTGTGCATCAAAGACCACAACAAAAAGATACAAAATTAAAATACCAACTGATAATTCGTCAAATAGAGAAAACGGAGCAACTTTGTCATTATCAAAAACAAGAATGGAAATTTCATCGTTATTCGAAACAAGAAATGCGAAAGTATCATTACGAACATAAAAAGTTAGCCGTTTTACAACAGATGCTTTATCATTTAGCCAATTTAGTTTATTTACCTTTTTCAAAAATTTTCTGGGATGAAAAGGAAAAAAAACATTTATTGAATATCGTCGAAGCGCTTGTAGATGGATTAAATAATTGCTCTTTTTCGTTTGGAGAACGTCAAAAACAATTAGCGCGAGAGTTATTCGATGATTTTAAAGACGACTTATATAATTTGAAAACACATTCTCCGGATACATATGAACATATTTTTTCGCCGAAGTCGATTGTCATATATGAAATCTTATCCATTTATGATTTAGTCGAAGAATTACGTCATATCCACCTTCAAGAAGAAAAGCATCAAAATCTCGTCGTTTACCAATAAAAAACCAGTTTGCATCAAGCGAACTGGTTTTTCTCATTAACATCTGGTTAATTCTCATTATTAAAAAAATTTTGGAAATGAGGCGTAATCTTTTTCAGCAATGGCTTGATGGAAGAAGCAACTTTCATTACTTCATCAAGACTATTGAACAGTTGGTCAATATCTACCTCGTTTAATATATTTTCAAACGTATGCACTGTATCCTCTGTTTTTTGTTCTATTTTTTGTTTCTTACCAAACATCAATTCATCAAACCGTTGAAACGGGTGTTGATTGTTCTCTTGATCCATCGTATCACCTCACAAACAGAAGTTCGGACCTACTGTAACATATGCATATTCCTTAATTTCGACTAGACTTGAACACAAAATTGAGTGAAATACATTGCCAGATTGCTTATTTTCCGATAAAATTAGTACCAAGTCATAATAATTGATATCAAAAATAAACTGATGATAGATGAGTTTAAAAAAAGAAAGAAGGGGAAACTTGAATGAACGCTGGAATTATCGGAATTGGCAAGTATGTACCTGAAAAAGTGTTAACAAACCATGATTTGGAAAAAATGATGGACACGTCAGATGAATGGATTCGGACACGAACAGGGATTGAGGAGCGTCGGATTGCCGATGATTCGATGGATACTTCTGATTTAGGGTTTGAAGCGGCGAAAAAAGCAATTGAGAATGCAGGCATTTCTCCAGAGGAGATCGACTTAATTTTAGTAGCCACGGTTACTCCAGACCAACCGTTTCCAACCGTAGCTTGTATGTTACAAGAGCGGTTAGGAGCGAAAAAAGCAGCAGCGATGGATATAAGTGCAGCATGTTCTGGATTTATGTACGGTGTGGCTACAGCGAAACAATTTATCGAATCAGGTGCCTATAAATATGTGTTAATTGTGGGTGTAGAAAAATTGTCAAAAATCTTGAACTGGAAAGACCGGAATACCGCTGTACTGTTCGGGGATGGAGCTGGGGCAGCTGTCATGGGTCCTGTATCAGAAGGTCGTGGCGTTCTTGCGTTTGAACTTGGGGCAGATGGAACAGGGGGAAAACATTTGTACCAAGACGAATATGTAATTATGAACGGTCGTGAAGTATTTAAATTTGCTGTTCGACAAATGGGTGAATCTTGTATGAACGTCTTAGAAAAAGCGGGATTAACGAAAGAAGACGTTGATTTTCTTATTCCACATCAAGCAAACATTCGGATTATGGAATCTGCACGACTTCGTTTAGATTTACCGGAAGAAAAAATGTCGAAAACGATTCACAAATATGGAAATACATCAGCAGCCTCTATTCCAATTTCTCTTGTTGAAGAGGTGGAAGCTGGTAAAATAAAAGATGACGATATTGTCGTTATGGTAGGCTTTGGTGGAGGATTGACGTGGGGTTCCATCGTTATGAGATGGGGAAGATAATCATTTCATTTACTATATTAGTCTTCATAAGAAATAAAAAGGAGATGAAGATTATGCAAAAAAGACGAGTCGTTGTAACAGGACTTGGAACAGTTTCACCACTTGGGGTGGATGTGAAAACGACATGGGAAAATATTATTAATGGAGTTTCTGGAATTGGTCCGCTTACAAGGGTCAATGCAGATGATTTTCCGGCAAAAGTAGCAGCAGAAATCACTGATTTTAATCCAGAAAATTTTATGGATAAAAAAGATGCCCGTAAAATGGACCGCTTTACGCAATATGCGGTAGCTGCATCGATGATGGCCGTGAAAGATGCCAACTTAACAATCGATGATTCCAACGCCCATCGGGTAGGAGTTTGGATCGGTTCTGGTATTGGGGGAATGGAAACGTTCGAACAACAATTCGAAATGTTCCAAAAGCGTGGTTACCGCCGAGTAAGTCCATTCTTTGTTCCGATGATGATTCCTGATATGGCATCCGGACAAGTATCCATTATGTTAGGAGCTAAAGGCATTAACTCTTGTACCGTCACTGCTTGTGCAACTGGTACAAACTCTATTGGTGATGCTTTTAAAGCGATTCAACGTGGCGATGCGGACGTTATGATTACCGGTGGAACAGAAGCGCCGATTACGAAAATGTCTGTTGCTGGATTTAGTGCAAACACAGCTCTTACTACAAACCCTGATCCAAAAACAGCTAGTCGTCCGTTTGACAAAAATCGTGACGGATTTGTTATGGGAGAAGGAGCTGGCGTGATTGTACTGGAAGAATTAGAACATGCGTTAAAACGCGGGGCCAACATTTACGCAGAAATCGTCGGCTACGGTGCAACAGGAGACGCTTACCACATTACGGCTCCAGCACCAGGTGGTGAAGGTGGCGCGCGCGCGATGAAGCTTGCTCTTGAAGATGGTGGATTACAACCAGAAGATATTGATTACATTAACGCCCACGGTACAAGTACACCATACAATGACAAATATGAAACAATGGCGATTAAAGAAGTGTTTGGCGATCATGCTTATAAATTAGCGGTGAGCTCTACAAAATCCATGACAGGGCATTTACTTGGAGCGGCTGGTGGTGTAGAGGCGATCTTTACTATACTAGCCATTAAAGAAAATATTTTACCGCCAACAATTAATTATGAAACACCAGACCCAGACTGTGACCTAGACTACGTGCCAAATAAAGCTCGTAAAAAAGAAATCAAAGCGGCAATAAGTAACTCACTTGGATTCGGTGGACATAACGCAACGATTGCGTTCAAAAAATATGAATAAGAGATCGTTTGATGAAAGGTGACTCAACCAAATAGAAATTGAGTCACCTTTTTTATGTATTGTGATAGTTTTGTACCCATTTTTTACTACTTCTAGATAACATGTAGAGTATTATGAATACTTTCCTTCTGTATAGGAACACCATTTTTTTGTCTTTTAAAAGCACATTTACTTCTTTTTGTTTCCCACTTTCTTTCGCTTCCTCATATGATGAAAAAGGAAAATTAGATGAGGTGACAACTGTGGGAGTGATTAACACTAAAAAGTGGCTCGACAAATATTTTGACGATCCAATCAAGATTTGTTCTGCCTTCGATCAAGAGCGGTCAAAAGAATTCTATAAATATTTACAGCTCTTCGGAATGTATCAACCTTCCTCATTAAATCGAGGCATATACAAAGAGTTAGTGGAAGCAAAAGCATGGCAAAAGATTCTTCAACTTTTTAAAAAGTATCAGAAAAAATGGAAAGGGCCCAATCCATCTATTTACATTTTTCCGATCGATGGAAGGAACGGTAAACTATTAAAAACGACCGGAGGAAAATCGGGAGTTACTTTCAAAGATAAAATATTTTTATTTTTATCAAAGCCAAAAAAAGAGAAAGATTGGGAAGCGTTATTTGTCCATGAGTATCACCATTGTACCCGGATGAATCAACTCAATAAAAAAGAAGACGACTATAACCTGCTAGATTCCCTTGTTTTTGAAGGATTAGCAGAGCATGCCGTTCTTGAATATTGTGGAGAAAAATATTTAGCATCTTGGTGCAACCGCTACAAAGAGAACATATTAAAAATTTATTGGGATCGTAACATTAAACATTATTTAGACCTCCCAATGAGTGATTCTGTTCATGATGATATAATGTACGGAAGGAAATTTTATCCTGAAATGTTAGGATACGCATTAGGGTTTCAAATCATCTCCCACTTTAAGAAAAAGGGAACTTTTTCGATTACCCAAAGCTTTTCAATGGATTCAACGGAATTTTTAAAAGATGATTTTTTTAAAGAACAAAAGCCCAAAAAATAGGGCTTTTTTAATTTTATTTATTTCAGAATTAAAACAAAATACAAAAAAATCTTGAAATTGAAATAATTTTGTAATAATATTTTATAAAAAATAACAAATATCCTAAAAATAGTTAATTCGGGGTGGCCAAATGATTGAGAAAAAACGGGTTTACGAACAGCAACCACTACTTGAAGTAAAAAATTTAGAAACAGCCTTTGACATTGATGGTGAAGAATATAACGCCGTTGATAACGTCTCGTTTAAAGTCGAACGCCGTAAGATTATCGGCGTTGTTGGAGAATCGGGATGTGGGAAAAGTGTCATGTCCTTATCCATTATGAAGTTACTCCCGAAAGGAATTGGTCGAGTTAAAAACGGTGAAATTTGGTTTGAAGGAACCAATTTAGCGAATTTATCTGATCGGGAGATGAATAAAATTCGAGGAAAAGATATTTCAATGATTTTCCAAGAACCAATGACCTCTTTGAACCCAGTATTTACAATTGGCTTCCAATTAGAAGAAGTTTTTTTTAACCATTTTAAAATCTCCAAAAAAGAAGCACGTATGAAAAGTATTTCTCTCTTAAAAAATGTCGGAATTTCTAGACCTGAAAAAATTGTGGACGAGTATCCACACCAATTATCCGGTGGTATGCGGCAACGGGTCATGATTGCCATGGCCATTGCCTGTCAACCCAAGCTACTTATCGCGGACGAACCAACAACGGCTCTTGACGTAACGGTGCAAGCACAAATTCTTGAGCTGTTAAAAGAAATTCAACAAATGAACAATATGTCCATTATTTTAATTACTCACGATTTAGGCGTCGTTGCCGAAATGTGCGACGAAGTACTTGTCATGTATGCCGGAAAAATCGTGGAAAGAACGGATGTCGATTCGTTGTTCTATAACCCGAAACATCCGTATACGCAATTGTTGATGGGGGCCATTCCGCGAATGGACGAAGAAGTCGATCGTTTAAGCTCAATTAAAGGAATTGTTCCTTCATTGAAAAATATGCCGAAAGTAGGGTGTCGCTTTGCTAATCGTTGTCCGCATGCGATGCCAGAATGTGCGGCCGTCACGCCATTGTTAAATGAAAACGAAACAGGGCATGAAGTAGCGTGCTTACTGTATGAAACGAGTAAGCCGAAAGAAGGGATGAACGCTTAATGACAATGACAAAATCAATTCGCTTAAACCTAGAAAACAAACAAGCAACGAATCTATCAGAAAACTTATTAGAAGTGAAAAATCTAAAAACGTATTATCCGATTAAAGGTGGTTTTTTTCGCCGTACGATAGGGGTCGTCAAAGCGGTCGACGATGTATCTTTTGAAATCAAACGCGGGGAAACCCTCGGGTTAGTTGGAGAATCTGGTTGTGGAAAATCAACTACCGGTCGGACGATTTTACGATTGCTTGAACCAACGAGCGGACAAATCCTTTTTGATGGGAAGGATATTACATACCTTCGTGGTCGCGAGTTACGCGAGGCACGCCGCGATTTTCAAATGGTGTTCCAAGACCCATACGCCTCACTTAATCCGATGCAAATGGTGGGGGACATCGTTTCCGAACCAATTCAAAACTATACAAAGAAATCAAGAAAACAAATAATGGACGAAGTAATGGATTTGCTGGAACGGGTAGGACTGCCAGAAGATGCATATTACAAATATGCGCACGAATTTTCTGGAGGACAGCGCCAACGAATCGGCATTGCCCGTGCCTTAGCCTTACGTCCAAAACTCATCGTGGCGGATGAACCTGTTTCGGCACTTGACGTGTCCGTTCAGTCACAAGTGTTAAATCTATTAAAAGAGCTGCAACAAGATTTCGATCTTACTTATTTATTTATTGCCCACGACTTAAGTGTGGTTAAACATATGAGCGACCGTATTGGGGTCATGTATTTGGGAAATCTTGTCGAAATTGCTGATAAAAAAAGCATTTATCAAGAACCGTTACATCCGTATACACAAGCGCTTATTTCAGCAATTCCAGAACCCGATCCACGAAAGAAAAAAGAACGAATCGTGCTTCAAGGAGATGTTCCAAGTCCGGTGAATCCTCCTTCAGGCTGTCCGTTTCATACGAGATGTCCGGTAGCCAAAGAGGAGTGTTCTATACAAAAGCCTTCTTTAAAGGAGGTGAAACCAGGTCACAAAGTAGCTTGCCTTCTTTATTAAATGAAAACTAAATGGGGGGAAGAAAAAATGAAAAGTAAAAAATCGATCTTTTGGCTAACGTCCATTATGCTGGCGTTATCCATGTTTTTAGCTGCATGTAGTGGCGGGGAATCGACGAGCAAACCGACAGAAGATAACAATTCATCTGATGAAAATAACACAGCAAATGAAGGTCCAGTAGATGGCGGAACATTAGTGTACGCGATGGAATCAGAATTTAAAGGGCTGTTAAACATTAACTTCTATGACAGTCAATCCGATGAGGAGATTATTTCATTCTTTGATGATGGATTAATTGATTATGATGAAAACTTAAAACCACAGCCAAATATTGCCTCATGGGAAACAGATGATAATAAAGTGTTTACATTTACTTTTGAAAAAGGGGTTAAATGGCATAACGGGGAAGAATTAACGGTTCATGACTGGGTATTCGCCCTTGAAACGATTGCAACACTTGGACCTGAGCACCACCGTTGGTCGAACGTCAATACAATTGAAGGTGCGAAAGACTTCCATGAAGGAAAAGCGGACAGCATTTCCGGTATTGAAGTCATCGATGATTACACGGTTAAAATTACGTTTGATAAAGCACGTGTTAACAACTTAGAAAACTTATGGACATATCCACTTTCTCGTAAAGAGTTTGAAGGAATTGCCCCAGAAGATATGGCCGCTTCTGACCAAGTTCGCCTAAATCCTGTTGGGCTTGGACCATTTAAAGTAAACAAAGTCATTCCTGGTGAGTCTGTTGAGCTCGTTCGATTTGATGATTATTGGAAAGGAAAGCCGCATATTGAGCGTATCGTTGTTAAAGTCATTGACGGCTCTCTCATTGTCGGTGAATTACAAAACGGCGGAGTAGACTTTACTGCATTTCACCCAACATTGTTACCTGAAATTGAAAAAATCAATAACGTTCGTGTTGAAAAAGTACCTGGTCTCTCCTACTATTATATTGGTTTTAAACTGGGAGAGTTTGACGGTAAGAAAAACGTGATGAACAAAGACAAATATGCGAACAAAAAATTGCGTCAAGCGATGCTTTATGCAATCGACCGTGAAGCTTGGGTAGAAGCTTTCTTTAGCGGATTAGGATCTCCTGTTAACCGACCAGTACCTTCAGCGCACTGGATCGCAGCGGACCATAGCGAACTGCCAAACAATTATACGTACGATCCAGAAAAAGCGAAACAATTGTTAGACGAAGCCGGTTATAAAGACGTGGATGGTGATGGCTTCCGCGAAGATCCGAACGGTAATGAATTTGTTGTGAAATTCTCTCACTACGCAACGGGTAATCCAACGTATGAAGCACGTGCCAAAGCTCTAACACAATATTGGGAAGATGTCGGCTTAAAGGCTGAATTAACGATGACAGACGTCAACCTTTACTATGATCAGTTAGAAAACGACGACCCATCTATGGAAGTATTCTACGGTGGTTGGGGAACTGGTACTGATCCAGATCCATATCCGTTATGGGGTATTGAGTCTGTCTGGAACTATCCTCGTTGGGTAAACGAAGAAGCTGAACAACTTCTATTAGATGCCACTGACATTGAAGTAGTAGGTACAGATACAGAAAAACGGAAACAGTTATACGTAGAATGGCAAAAAATCTTTAACGAAGAAGTTCCAGCATTACCTATCATGGAGCTTTATGACGTATATGCTGTAAGCAGTAAATTGAAAGGTATTACGTTTGACGTTTCTGGTTTCAACTCTCCACACGAGTGGTGGCTAGAACAATAAGTCATATCCTTTTACTAGATAAGGAGAATGCATATGCTGAAATACACCATTCGTCGACTACTTGGGATGATTCCGATGCTTTTCCTTATCTCCATTGTAGTGTTTACCCTGGCAAAATTAATGCCAGGGGATTCACTCAGTGGAGAAATTGATCCGTCCAATACGGATCCGGAGTATATAGAAACGATGCGCGAAAAGCTCGGGTATAATGACCCAATTCACGAACAATATTTCCGTTGGATTACGAATTTCTTTCAAGGAGATTTCGGAAAATCGACTAGATATAAAATTCCAGCAAGTGAAATCATTATGGAACGATTGCCGAATACGATTTTGCTCGGATTCACCTCATTAGTCATTACGTATATTTTAGCTTTTGCCATGGGAATCTACGCCGGAAGAAAACCGTACACCATTGGTGACCATTTAATCGGTGGAGCGAACTATTTGGGACTTGCTCTTCCATCGTTTGTTGCTGGGGTGTTCGCCATCTATTTTTTCTCCTTTAAATTAGGATGGTTTCCTTCTAACGGTTCCGTAGATATTAGCATAGAAGAAGGGACATTGGCATATTGGATTAGTCGCTTTCATCACGTCTTTTTACCAGCACTTGTCTTAGGAGCGCTCAGTACTGCAAGTTATACGCAATTTTTACGAAATGACATTATTGAAAATAGCCGGAAGGATTTCGTACGTACCGCTCGAGCGAAAGGGACTCCAGAATCAAAGATTTATAACCAGCATATTTTACGAAATTCTATTATTCCAATTGTAACGTTTTTAGGATTTGATATTGTTACATTAGTGAGTGGGGCAATTATTACAGAAACAATTTTTACTTACCCAGGCATTGGACAACTCTTTTTAAATTCGGTGACGAATAAAGATTATCCGGTATTAATGGCTCTCACATTAATGTTCTCGTTTCTTACATTGATTGGTAATTTGGTAGCGGATTTACTATACGGAATTGTTGATCCGAGAATTCGGGTAGAGTAGGAGGAATGGCGATGGAAGTAGTTACTCAAAAATCAACAAGAACGAATTTAAAACCAAGGAAGAGTATGTCTCCATGGGCCATTGCTCGTCGCAAATTTGTCCGCAATAAACTGGCGATGGTTAGTTTATGTTTCCTAATGTTTATAGCGATTATTTCGTTTTTAGCTCCACATATTACCACACAAGATATTACGAGGGTCAACATTAGTCAAATGTCATTAGAACCTTCCTCTGATCATTGGTTAGGGACCGATAAAAGTGGAAGGGATGTCTTTACAAGGCTGTTGTATGGGGGACGTATTTCACTCTTTGTAGGTATCTCTTGTACTCTAATCGTAATTTTCATTGGTACCGTCATTGGGGCTATTGCTGGGTATTTTGGTGGCTTTGTAGATGGTATTCTTATGCGCTTCACTGATTTTATATTAAATTTCCCAGTTTTAGTTTTTGTAATTGTTTTAAACACGATTTTTTTCGGTAAAGCGAATGGGGTATGGGTATTAATTGTCGTCATTGGAGCTCTCTATTGGGGTGGTATAGCACGTGTTGTCCGAAGTAAAGTGTTAGCTGAAAAAGAGAACGAATACGTATTGGCTGCTGTTTCTATCGGAAGTTCTCCAGCTAAGGTAATTATCAAACACTTATTACCTAACGTGTTATCAACAATTATTGTTCAAGCAACGCTTACATTTGCTACTATGATTATTATTGAGTCTGCGTTAAGCTACTTAGGCTTCGGTGTTCCTCAAGAAGTTCCTAGCTGGGGGAATATGTTATCCTTTGCGAATGAACCAGACGTTTTACAATCGAAACCTTGGATGTGGATGCCGCCTGCGTTAGCGATTACCCTTACGATACTTTCTATTAACTTTATCGGTGAAGGAATTAAAGACGCGCTAAATCCAAAATCTCGAAGATAAATCTACCATATTTAATTATGGTAGATTTTTTGCATGTTCACACAACTTCTTTCATAGACATACAATAAATGGACAAGTTTGCAAAGGTGTAAAAAAATTCATTAACATTGGAGGAAACTACAACCATTGAGGGTGGAAAATAACATGTTTCGTATTTTTTTCGTATTAACTGGGTTTGGGTTAGCGGTCGCGGGTGGTGTCACAACAATTATGTATTTAAATTTGTTGACAACCGGGTATACGTTTTTTGAATATGTTTCTTTTATTTTCACCCGTGTGGAATGTTATTTACTCTTCATCGGGATGATGATGGTTTCTTTCGCTATTTATGCACCTCGTCGAAAAGAATAGGAATAATTTTACTTTATCCTGCCCATACTGATGGACAAACAGTGTTGAAGCGAGGGGTCAATCATGCTGTATTTACATGACGTATGGGTCAATTGGTTTGAAGGTGAAGAAAACGGGTATAATGTTTGTCACTTTCATGAGTGGAGAAAAGATGACGTCATTGATTTATTGGACCAAGTTCCCATCATCAAAGTTGAAAGTGTTTTATTTCACTACATAGAAAATGATTTGTCCGAACTTCCGAAGCAATTGTTAAATGATGTGTACCAAAAAGCCTATTTACGGAAAAATCATGAGCGCGTACAACTTGACTATTGCTTCATTGTATCTGATGGAAAAGGGATATTAGCTGTAGATACGATTGGCTATCATATTCCGATTCGAAAAAGCCGCTTAATTCCAAGACAAGAACAACTTGTTTATGAAATGATTGAACAGCTAGAACCGGTCGTTTATGAATTTGATTCGTACCAAACGAAGAAAGAGTATCATATGTTGTCACCACACCCACAATTAATGTACGGATTAACAAGGAAGGAACGCCAGTTAAAACAGTTATTATTTATGGCGTTAGATCAACTCTTTTCTTCCCAAAATACGGCCGAAATTCGCTACTGGTATACCGAGTGGGCACCGGAAAAGTATAGAGAAGTGCAGCAGCTCGATTTTTTTCAAGTGTGGAATCGTCTCTACGAAGAGACGAAAATCGGTTGGACAGATCAACATATAAACCTTTGTGAAAAACTAATAAAAGGGCAACCGTTTTTTGAACGGTTATGGGAAGCTGAAAACGGATCGAAAGTAAATGAACCATAAGATGTTTAAAGAGTAGGAGGTGATTACATCACTCTCCTTTTTTATTTGGTTCTACCCTGAAATAACTGTGGATAACTTTTGCTGTTATTTCATTTATCGATGTGCCAATTTTTATTGGCATGGTTGTCTGTTAAATGATACTGTTGAAATTTATACATTACGCTTGTGGCGGACGCTTTCCGCGGGCAAGGTGCAAGC
>NZ_JBCNBW010000040.1:0-55363 GCF_050478865.1 Aeribacillus pallidus
CATGCCGGGCGCACAAGAAAAAACGCTCGAAGACTTATTCGAGCGTTTTAATCAACCGATTGTTTTAAAAGTCTCATATTCACTCCTCAGCGATATCGAGAATAATCATATCGGTTCCAATCGTACGTACTTGTTTCCATGGAACGCGAATTTCACTACCGTTTCTTTTCATACCAAACCATTTCCCTGTTGGAATGATTAATGCCTCAATTTGCCCTGTCGTCGTATTAATTTCAAAATCTGTTTGACCTAATACACCAAGTCGTTCCGCACGATTTAAATCAACAATCTCTTTACCACTTAATTCACTTAGTCGCAACGGCTGTTCTCCCCTTTATTTGAAGTATCCCGCAGAACCTTTCTGTGCATTTCTAATACATGTATAAGCTGATAAGATGGTTTTAGAAGTTTTTTTTAAAAAAGGCTTTGTTATATTTCATTGTTGATTTTTAGCAAGTTGTTCACACGGCGGCGACTCCAGCGGGAACAAGAAGCCGCAAGACCATACTTGAGCGTAGCGAGGGAAGCGGCTTGCCCGCGGAAAGCGTCCGCCACAAGCGAAATGTATAATTACAACAATATCGTTTAACAAAGCCTAAAAAAAAAGCCGAGCGATAAGCTCGACTTAATTATGATAACGTTGTTGGTAATTGACCATCTGGGCTAATAAGAGCAACAGCAAATTGGTCGGTAAATACCCGTTCGATCACTCGATTCACCGACTCTAGAGATACTCGATCAATCGATTCTACAATTTCATCTAATGTCCGATGTTTTCTTAGCAATAATTCGTTTTTCCCGTTACGACTCATTCGGCTATTCGTACTTTCTAAACTTAACATTAAGCTACCTTTTAGCTGTTCTTTACTATTTTGCAGTTCTTTCGTCGTAATGCCCGTTTCTTTCATTGAGGCTAATGTCGTTTGAATGGTTTCGTATAAAGCATCTAGTTGATTTGCACCCGTTCCTCCGTAAATCGTTAACATCCCGTGATCCAAATAGGAAGTATGGTAGGAAAATACAGAATAGGCTAATCCACGTTGTTCACGTACTTCTTGGAACAATCGTGAGGACATGCTGCCACCTAAAATATTATTTAAAATAATAAAGCTATAAATAT
The DNA here is from genome assembly GCF_050478865.1 of Aeribacillus pallidus. Lineage (NCBI taxonomy): Bacteria > Bacillati > Bacillota > Bacilli > Caryophanales > Bacillaceae > Aeribacillus > Aeribacillus pallidus. Next base: position 1,121 of record NZ_JBCNBW010000040.1, read on the forward strand.
CTTTATCCCCTAATGGCAAACCTTCGTAGCCAATACATAAATGGGCTTGTTCGGTGTCTTTTTTACGAGACAGGTGGTTGGAATGGAAAACTGGTTGTTCTTCTTCCTCAGAACGCTTCCCACCTTCATAAGAACCGAACCATTTTTCGACTTCTTTAATAAACGTTTCATCGACATTTCCCGCTACGGAAATAACGACGCGATCCGGAGTGTAATGGTTATGCATATATTCCCGAAGCGTATCTCCTGTAAACGTCATTAATGTTTCTTCTGTTCCTAAAATTGGATAACCTAAAGGATGTTTTTTATATACGGCTTGGCTTAATAAATCATGAACGATGTCATCAGGGGTATCTTCATACATTTTAATTTCTTCTAAAACAACATTTTTTTCTTTCTCCAATTCTTCTTCATCAAACGTGGAATGGAAGAACATATCCGCAAGAACAGATAACGCATAGGAAGCATGGTTATCTAACACTTTCGCATAATAACATGTATATTCTTTGGAGGTGAACGCATTTACTTGCCCTCCAATCGAATCAAACGCCTCTGCTATTTCACGGGCATTTCTTGAAGTCGTCCCTTTAAAAAACATGTGCTCAAGAAAATGGGAAATCCCGTTATTTTTTGGTGTTTCATTTCTCGATCCAGTGCCGACCCATATTCCAATCGCTACGGATCGAACGGTAGGAATTTGTTCGAGAATGATTCTTACTCCATTTTGACACGTATATTTCTTGATCAAAAAAAATTCCTCCTGTCCAACAGTCCAACTTCAAAATAGATTGTCAACTTTAATGAGTGTAGCATGAAAGGGCCATTATTGTACAGAAGCTTCCTGTCGATTCATTATTCTCTTTTCACTTAACAATTCGGAAATGGTTCCTACTTTAAAATTTTTCGTTTTCATCGCTTGGAGTAAAGCATCTAATGCGTCCACAGTCGATTGAGTCGGGTGCATTAATACAATGGCTCCAGGATGAATTTTAGATGTTACCCTTTCAATAATAACGGAAGGGGGTGGTTTTTTCCAATCAACCGTATCGACGCTCCACATAATGGTTTTCATCTTCATTTCATGGGCAATAAGAATCGTTTCTTCTCGAAAACTTCCACTTGGTGGGGCGAACCATTTGACTTCTGTTCCAGTAATTCCTTTAATCAATTCATTTGTTTTTTCTAGTTCTTCCCTGATTTTGACACTTGGTAACCGGCTCATATCGGGGTGAGAATAGGAATGATTTCCTAATTCATGTCCATTTGCAGCAATCGTTTTCGCTAATTCTGGATTATTTTTGACCCATCGTCCTTCTAAGAAAAAGGTGGCAAGCACGTCATGCTTTTTAAAAATTTCCAGCATTTTCGGTATATGTTCGTTTCCCCATGCCACGTTGACGATAAAGCTTACCATCGGCTTATTCGGATTTCCTTTGTAAATAGGCGCTGGTTGTAAATCGTCTAAATGAACTTTGGGCGGGACTTGATGATAGACAAGTAATTGTTCATTAAATTCGTTTTTCTTTTTCATTTTTTTATAGGAAGCTTCAATGTCTACTTTTACACCGTTATACCCAGGTATTAACTTCCATACACGATCGAATACAGCGTCTTCAGGATCAGCTTCATAGTTAGGTGCTCTCTCTTTTATCTGTTGATATAGTGGGGTTTCTTGTTTTGAAACGTGTATCGCCTTATTTTTTAATGTTTCAATATAAGTTGATGTCCATTCATTTTGTACGAGGATAAATGAAAGAATAAAGATCATCCCGTATACGAGCCATCTTTTCACATGTTCCACATCCTTTTTCTTCAATCTATATAAACGCATTTAAAAAGTAAGCGATTCCTACTTACAAAGATATGTATGAAAAGGACAAGGTATACCTGTAAACGTCCGTGATGGCTCAAAGTGCAATCCTTATTTCTTTAATCTAAAGGCTATGTTATATTTTATTGTTGATTTTTAGCAAGTTATTCACACGGCGGTGACACCCGCGGGAACAAGAAGCCAGGCAAGACCATACTTGAGCGTAGCGAGGGGAGCGGCTTGCAGCTTGCCCGCGGAAAGCGTCCGCCACAAGTGTAATGTATAAATCAACAGTATCGATTAACAGATCGAACATAAAAAAGCCAGGGTTTCATTTCCCTGACTTTCTTAGTTTGCTTGTTCTTTTTGTTCTTTAATGGCTGCTCTACGGGATAGGTTGACACGTCCCTGAGCATCAATATCAAGGACTTTTACTAAAATTTCGTCACCAATTTTGACGACGTCCTCGACACGACGGACCCGTTCTTCTGCTAATTCGGAAATATGGACAAGACCATCTTTACCATTAAAGATTTCGACAAATGCTCCGAATTTTTCAATACGTTTTACTTTACCTAAATACATCTGACCAACTTCGACTTCTTTTACGATATCTTCAATAATTTGCTTCGCTTTTTTGTTCATTTCTTCGTTAACGGAAGAAATAAAAATGGTACCATCTTGTTCAATGTCAATTTTTACGCCGGTTTCCTCGATAATTTTGTTAATTTGCTTACCGCTTGGTCCAATGACGTCACGAATTTTTTCTGGATTAATCGTCATCGTTAAAATTTTCGGTGCATATGGAGACAGTTGTTTTCGTGGTTCAGCAATTGTCGTTAACATATGTTCTAAAATTTGCATACGGCCACGTTTCGCTTGTTGCAGGGCTTCTTCTAAAATTTCACGGGAGAGCCCTTTAATTTTAATATCCATTTGTAAAGCCGTAACACCTTTTGCAGTACCGGCTACTTTAAAGTCCATATCACCTAAGAAGTCTTCCATGCCTTGAATGTCGGTTAAAATGGTGTAATGATCACCCGATTTTACAAGACCCATAGCGATCCCAGCAACAGGTGCTTTTATTGGTACACCTGCATCCATCATGGCTAGCGTACTTGCACATATACTTGCTTGCGAAGTAGAACCGTTGGATTCTAATACTTCAGAAACAAGACGAATGGTGTATGGGAATTCTTTTTCATCTGGAATCACAGGCTCTAATGCCCGTTCTCCTAGTGCACCATGACCAATTTCCCGACGGCCTGGTCCTCGCATTGGTCCTGTTTCCCCAACACTAAATGGCGGGAAGTTATAATGATGCATGAACCGTTTCGATTCTTCAATACCAAGTCCATCAAGTATTTGTACATCTCCAAGTGCCCCTAATGTACATACGCTTAAAGCTTGTGTTTGACCGCGCGTAAATAAACCGGAACCATGTGTACGCGGTAGTAAGCCGACTGCAGAAGATAACGGACGAATTTCATCAATTTTACGTCCATCAGGCCGTATTTTCTCTTCAGTAATTAATCGACGAACTTCTTCTTTTACAAGCTTGTCGAGAATTTCTTTTACTTGTTTAATTACTTTTTCGTCGTTTTCTTCGTTTTTCTCAAATTTTTCAACAACTTGATCTTTCACTTGTTGAATTGCTTCTTCACGAGCATGCTTCTCCGCTACTTGAATCGCTTGAAGCATTTCTTGTTCGCACATTTTGCGAACTTGTTTCTCTAATTCCGGATCAATTTCATAAAGCTCCACTTCCATCTTTTCTTTTCCAATTTGATCCGTAATTTGTTGCTGGAATTCAATGAGACGTTTAATTTCTTCATGTCCAAACATGATAGCTTCTAACATATCTTCTTCAGGAACTTCATCTGCTCCTGCTTCGACCATATTGATCGCGTCTTTCGTTCCAGCAACTGTTAAGTGCATATCGCTTTTTTCGAGTTGCTCAATCGTTGGATTGATCACATATTTTCCGTTTACTCGTCCGACAATTACACCCGCAATCGGACCTTCAAACGGAATATCAGACACACAAAGAGCCAATGATGACCCGAACATTGCGGCCATTTCTGGTGAGCAATCTTGATCAACACTCATAACCATACTAACGACTTGAACTTCATTACGGAAACCTTCAGCGAATAACGGACGAATCGGACGGTCGATTAACCGGCTTGTCAGAATCGCCTTTTCACTCGGACGACCTTCCCGTTTAATGAATCCTCCAGGAATTTTTCCAACCGCGTATAAACGCTCTTCGTAGTTAACCGTTAATGGGAAAAAGTCGACATCTTTTGCTTCTTTTGATGCAGTTGCTGTTGATAAGACAACCGTATCACCATAGCGGACTAAAACGGCACCGTTTGCTTGTTTTGCAAGTTGACCGATTTCAACGGTTAACGGTCGTCCAGCCCAATCTATGGAAAAGACATACTTTTCTTGTTCCATACGTGTACTCCTCTCTATTCATTCAGCCATCGAGGAAAGAGTTTTCTCTAACCTCATTACTAATAAAAGTCTATCATTTACACACAAAAAGTGCTATGTATCATTTTCATATGTATTTAATTTCTTTATCCTCATTATCAACCAAATAGGAAAAAAACATTCCCCTTTTGGGGGCAACTATTCTCAAACTAACAAAAAAGCGGGAGAAATCCCGCTTTTGTAAAGACTATCGACGTAAACCAAGTTTGTTGATTAATTCACGGTAGCGTTGAACGTCTTTTTTACGAAGGTAAGTTAAAAGGTTACGACGTCGACCTACCATTTTCATAAGACCACGACGAGAGTGATGGTCTTTTTTATGAACGCGTAAATGTTCGTTCAAATTGTTAATTTCTTCAGTAAGGATAGCAATCTGAACTTCTGGAGAACCAGTATCGTTCTCGTGTGTTTTAAATTGGTTGATGATTTCGTTTTTGCGCTCTTGAGAAATCGCCATCCTATTTCACCTCCTACTATTGATCAATCCCCAGTTACTGAGCAAGCGTCGGTGACTCGACTTGCCAAGCAACGGTTCATTTCATACGTGTTATAGAATACTACTTTTAGAAGAAAAATGCAAGTAAAAACTTAACTTTTTTCGAAATAAGTGATCGCCGCTTTTTTATCCTTTTCGATTTGTCTAATTAATTCATCAATGGATGGAAATTTTTGTTCAGCACGAATGCGTTTGTGCCACTCAACCTGTACTTCTTCCCCATAGATGGAATCTGAAAACTCAAAAATATGAACTTCAATCGATAAGTTCGTTTCATTGGGATTGTTAAACGTCGGTTTATAACCAACATTACATACACCTTCATACCATGTCTCATTGACAAGTAGGCGAACGGCATACACACCCGTCCTAGGAACAATATAGGCATCGATTAATTCAATATTCGCAGTTGGAAAGCCGATTTTACGACCGCGTTTATCACCGTGAATAACCGTCCCTTTTGTTACATAATACCGGCCTAACAATAGGGCCACTTGCTCCATGTTTCCTTCTCTTAAATAATTTCTCGTAAGGGTTGAACTGACTTTTTCGTTCCCTTCAGTTAATTTTTCGACAGTTGTATACGTAAACGCCTGACGGGAATGAAAAGCTAAAGTTTCCATCGTTCCTTTTCCAAGCTTTCCATATGTAAAATCAAAACCAGCAACTACGTGTTGAACGTTTAAATTAATAATGTATTGATCAACAAATTCTTGAGGGTGCAAATTGGCAAACGCGGATGTAAAGCGAACGACAAAAACGTAATCAATCCCCATCTGTTCTAACAATTCAATTTTATCATTTAAAGGAGTAATGTATTGAACGTGCTGGTGTTTATGTCCTAAAACGACAGATGGATGGGGATCAAACGTCATAACAGCACTATTCCAGCCGTTATTATCGGCCATTTCTTTCGCGGTTAAAATCACTTTTTGATGGCCTCTGTGAATTCCATCAAAATACCCTAGCGCCATACATAATGGTGGTAAATCCTTTTTATTGATCGTGTGGGGATGGTGCAATGTGATTACCTTCAAGTTACCTCACCTTTTCTTCATTCATTCCGCAATACTTTCGTTGGCTTAATTAAATACGGTTTGCTAGGATGTAAACGGTACAATGCTAAAGCTCTCCCTTGGTGCATAACAACTACATCCTCTTCGTCATGGGGCCATTGTTTTGGTTTTGATAATACCGAACCGTTAACTACTTTCTTTGCTAATGTATCATTTATTTCAATTTTCGGCAAATGGTATAATCCTTTTTCAATTGAAAAGACGAGGCGATGAATATCTCCTTCTTGAACAAGGTGTTCTAATTGTTCAAGGGTCACACAATGCTCTTTTCGAAAAATGCCGATTGGGTGCGAACTAAGTCCGACATGTGCGCTGGATAGCCTAAACGCTCACCAATCATCACGGCTAGAGTTCGTATATATGTACCTTTACTACAAGACACCCGAAAACGAAACTTTATGGTATCACCTGAGAAACTCATACGCTCATCCAATAACTCTAGGTCATAAATCGTCACTGTTCGTGTCGGGCGTTCTACTTCCTTTCCTTCCCGGGCATATTCATACAATCGTTTTCCGTTCACTTTGACCGCCGAATACATCGGAGGTGTTTGCTGAATGTTTCCTTTTAACGAACGTAAAACTTCCTCTATTTCGTCTCTTGTAAGGATGCGTTCGATCCGTTTTTGGTCAACTACTTTACCAGAGGCATCTTCCGTCGTTGTTGAGAAACCTAACGTTACTTCTCCAACATATTCTTTTCCTGCGTTTGTAATATACTCTGCGATTTTCGTAGCTCTACCTAAACAAATAGGTAACACTCCAGTTACATCTGGATCAAGCGTACCTGTATGACCGACTTTTTTCATTTTTAATAATTTGCGAACACGATAGACAACATCGTGTGACGTAAGTCCTTTTTCTTTCCAAATCGGTAAAATTCCTTCCAAGGAAACTCACCTCTTTTCTACTCCATATGATTTTAAACGTTAGGCTATGTTATATTTCATAGTTGATTTTAACAAGTTGTTCACGGCGGCCACTCAGCGGGAACAAGAAGCCGCAAGACCATACTTGAGCGTAGCGAGGGAAGCGGCTTGCAGCTTGCCCGCGGAAAGCGTCCGCCACAAACGAAATGTATAAATATCAACAATATCATTTAAAAGAACCAAACGTAAAAAGAATCGGGGGAGTCCCCCGATTATTGTTATTCCGATTCTTTTTGAATTTCTTTTAACAATGTTTCGATGCGGTTTCCGTAATCTATGGATTCGTCAAATTCAAAAATAATTTCTGGGGTTTTTCGTAAACGAATTCGTTGTCCGATTTCGGAGCGGATAAAACCTTTCGCTTTAGCAAGCCCCTTTAGCGTATTTTCCTTTTGTTGATCGTCACCTAACACGGTAATGTACACTTTCGCTTGTTGTAAATCACCAGTCAATCGTACGTCTGTGACTGTAACAAAACCAATACGAGGGTCTTTAATTTTACGACCAAGAATGTCGCTTAATTCTTTTTTCATTTGTTCTGCTACTCGATTGGCTCGTAACGTCATATCCTTCACCCCTTTAAAGCCATTCATAACTCGTTGATGTCCGTTCCCATTCCGGAAAGGAATCTAAAAATGATAAGGCTTTTTCTATTTCATGTTCAGCCGTTTGCTTGGATGAAGCAACAGTAACAATAGCTATTTTTGTCCGTTGCCAAACATCTTGATAGTTGATTTCTGCGACTGAAACATTTCTTTTTTGTTTGAGCCGTGTCAACGTACGTTGAAGCACGGCTCGTTTTTCTTTTAAGGAGTGGGCATTATATATTAGAAATTCACATTCCACATACCCAATCATTAACGTTCAACTTCTTCCATAATGAACGCTTCTATAATATCTCCTTCTTTAATATCGTTAAAGTTCTTAATTGTAATACCACATTCGTAACCTTGAGATACTTCGCGAACGTCGTCTTTGTAACGTTTTAACGTATCGATCTCACCTTCGAACACAACAACACCGTCGCGGATGAGGCGAATACCACTGTCACGTGTAATTTTTCCTTCCGTCACATAGCTTCCAGCAATCGTTCCAATTCGAGAAACTTTAAATGTTTGACGAACTTCTGCTTGACCGATTACTTTCTCTTCATACTCTGGGTCAAGCATACCTTTCATCGCAGATTCAATTTCTTCAATGACTTTATAGATGATGCGATGGAGACGAATATCTACCTTTTCAGCCTCAGCAGCACGTTTCGCATTAGCATCTGGACGTACGTTGAATCCGATAATAATCGCATTAGATGCAGCAGCTAACGTAATGTCGGACTCATTAATGGCACCGACGGCCGTATGGATAATTTTAATGTTAACCCCTTCTACTTCAATCTTTTGAAGAGCAGCAGCTAACGCTTCCACCGAACCTTGTACGTCTGCTTTAATAATGACATTCAATTCTTTCATTTCGCCTTGTTTCATTTGTTCAAACAATGTATCAAGACTTACGCGTGTTTTTTCATTACGTTGTGCCTGTATAGCTATTTGAGCCCGAGCTTCCCCAACTTGACGAGCAGTTTTTTCGTCATCGAATACAACGAAGCGATCGCCTGCTTGTGGAACTTCGTTTAATCCGGTAATTTCTACAGGCGTGGATGGGCCTGCTTCTTTGACGCGACGTCCCAAATCGTTCACCATTGCCCGTACGCGACCAAATGTATTTCCTACTACGATTGGATCTCCTACGCGTAATGTACCGTTTTGTACGAGTAATGTTGCAACTGGACCCCGACCTTTGTCAAGCTGTGCTTCAATTACCGTACCAAGTGCATTTCGGTTTGGATTTGCTTTTAATTCTTCCACCTCACTAACGAGGAGAATCATTTCTAGTAGGTTATCTATTCCTTCCCCTTTTAATGCGGAAATAGGAACGAAAATGGTGTCTCCGCCCCAATCTTCAGGTACCAAACCATGTTCCGTTAATTCTTGCATAACGCGATCTGGGTTGGCTGTTGGTTTATCCATTTTGTTAACTGCAACAATAATTGGTACGTTTGCTGCTTTCGCGTGGTTGATCGCTTCAATCGTTTGTGGCATTACGCCATCGTCAGCTGCGACAACAAGGACCGTAATGTCTGTAACTTGAGCACCACGTGCACGCATGGTTGTGAATGCTGCGTGCCCAGGTGTATCTAGGAACGTAATCTTCTTGCCATTAACCACAACTTGATACGCACCAATATGTTGAGTGATACCACCTGCTTCTCCTTCGGTTACTTTTGTGTTACGGATGGAGTCTAATAGCGTTGTTTTCCCGTGGTCAACATGCCCCATAATCGTTACAACAGGTGGACGTTCTTCTAATTGGTCTTCTTCATCTGGTGTAAAGTACACTTCTAGATCTGTAATATCAACACTTTCTTGTTTTTCGACTTCTACACCATATTCACTTGCAATTAATTCAATGGCATCTTCTTCAAGCACTTGGTTAATAGTAGCAATTACACCTAACATAAACAGCTTCTTAATAATTTCAGACGGCTCTCGATGAAGTTTTTTCGCCAGTTCAGCTACGGTTAAGGAGTCTGTATACGTAATTTTAGATGGAAGTTCTTTTTCTTTCTTCGGCTGAGAAGCTTGTTTTTGGTGGTTTTGCTTGTTGTTGTGATGATTCTTGTTTTTCTTTTTATTTTTACCGTTTTTATTAAACGCTTTTTTCTCTTTCGATTGATATTCTTGGTCGTGCTTTTTTCCTTCGCGATTTTTTGGAGCAGATTTTACTTTTACTTTTATCGGTGTTACATCATCATCTTCAAAGTTGTCTGTTTTAGAAGGCTTTGGTTGTTCTTTTCCGTTCGCTGGTTTCGAAGGACGAGCTGGTTTTTCTTTTTTTGGTTGAAACGATGCGTTAAGTTTTTGAACCGTTTCCTCATCAATTGTTGCCATATGATTAGATACATCTATATTCATTTCTTTTAATTTGGAAATAACGTCCTTACTAGAAATTTTATTTTGTTTTGCATATTCATAAACTCGTATTTTACTCATACGTTCACCCCCACGTTTTTTCATCGAGCAACATCTCTAATTTTTTGGCAAATCCTTCATCGACAACTGCTACAACTACGCGGGCTTCTTTCCCGATTGCTTGACCAAGCATATACCGATCGGGTACCCGCCTAAGCGGTACTCCATAATAAGTTGTCTTATCTTCTATTTTCTTTGCTGTATTTGAAGAAGCATCATTGGCTAGAAGAACCAATTTGGCTTTATTTGCCTTCACTTCTTTAATGACCAATTCTTCACCAGAGATGATTTTGCGCGCCCGATTGGCCAATCCTAATAATTGAAACCATCTTTGTTGTTTCATTCGGTTTTCAATTTCTCCTTCTCCACAATTGTAAGTAATTCTTCATAGATTTGTTCAGGAATGGCCACATCTAAATGTCTTGATAAAATGTTTTTCTTTTTTGCCAGTAAAATAGCTTCACGGTTTTTTGAAAGGTACGCTCCACGTCCTGATTTTTTACCTGTTAAATCAACAGATACTTCACCTTCTTTGGAGCGAACGATTCGAATCATTTCTTTTTTTGGTTTCATTTCGCCAGTTGCCACGCACTTTCGCATCGGAATTTTTTTTCGACTGCTCATACATATCACCTCTTACTCGATTTCTTCTGTATCAAAATCGAATGTTTCGAGTGTAACATCGTCAGCCTCTGATGCTTGTTCACGTGGATAAATACCTAATTCACGAGCGTCTGATTCGCTTTTAATATCAATTTTCCAACCGGTTAGTTTTGCCGCAAGACGGGCGTTTTGACCCCGTTTACCAATTGCTAATGATAATTGGTAATCTGGTACAACTACCGTCGTCGCTTTTTCTTCTTCGTTCACCATCACATCTAACACTTTGGAAGGGCTTAATGCGTTAGCAACAAATTCAACCGGATCCTCAGACCATTGAACGATATCGATTTTTTCTCCTTTTAATTCGTTGACAATCGTTTGTACGCGTGCCCCTTTAGGTCCAACGCAAGCACCGACCGGATCCACTTCAGGGTTTTCGCTATAGACAGAGATTTTAGAGCGATCGCCAGCTTCACGGGCAACGGACTTAATTTCTACAGTTCCGTCAAAAATTTCTGGGACTTCAAGTTCAAATAATCGTTTCAGTAATCCTGGATGGGTCCGTGATACGAAAATTTGTGGACCTTTCGTCGTTTTTTCAACTTTCGTAATGTACACTTTAATTCGATCATGTGGCTTATACGTTTCGTTTGGCATTTGTTCACTCACTGGTAAAAGTGCTTCCACTTTTCCTAAGCTGACATAGATGAAGCGGGAATCTTGACGTTGAACGATACCGGTCATAATATCTTCTTCGCGGTCAATAAATTCAGAATAAATAATGCCTCTTTCAGCTTCTCGAACCCGTTGAGTGACGACTTGTTTCGCGGTTTGTGCAGCTACACGGCCAAAATCTCTTGGAGTCACTTCAATCTCTACAATGTCTCCAATATCATAGGCAGGATTAATCTTTTGTGCTTCCTCAAGCGAAATTTCTAAACGAGAGTCGCTTACTTCCTCCACCACTTCTTTTCTAGCAAACACACGTACTGAGCCCTTTTCAGCACTTAAATCAATACGAACATTTTGCGCTTGATTAAAATTTCGTTTATACGCTGTAATGAGAGCAGCTTCTAGGGCTTCAATTATCACTTCACTTGAAATTCCTTTTTCTTTTGCCAAATTGGTAAGAGCATCCATTATTTCAGAGCTCATTGTTTTTCCCCCTTTTTTCTACAAAACGATAATTTGCTTATGAAAATGAAACGGCTAGTCGAGCTTTAGCCACTTTCTCCATCGGGATTGTGATTTCCTTTTTACGCGTTTTAATTTTCACTTCCATTTTCAACGTTTCGCCATCAAAATTGAGGAGCACGCCCTCAAAAACTTTTTCACCATCAATCGGTTCATATGTTTTTACGTGAACGTACTTACCAACAGCTTTGTAAAAATCTTTTTCTTTTTTGAGTGGTCGTTCAGCACCCGGTGATGACACTTCTAAAAAGTAGTTATGTGGAATGGGATCGATTTCATCCAACTTTTCTCCTAGACGTTCGCTCACTACTCCACATTCTTCAATATCAACACCCGTATCTTTATCAATGAACACGCGGAGGAACCAGTTTTTCCCCTCTTTTACGTATTCAACGTCCACTAGTTCTAGGTCCATCTCTTCTAAAATGGGAGCTACGAGCTGTTCCACTACTTCCGTTACTTTGCTCATACATACCTCCTACACGGTAAACAGTTGATTTGCTGACAATACGAAAGAGTGGGTTTCCCCACTCTTTTAGCTGACAGAGTTATCAATAGTATTTCCAACACCAATATACCATAATCGTCCATGTTTTGCAAACGAAGGCTCAGTTCCATTAAAACAACGATAATTGATTTTGGTCTGGTAACGAATCTAAGCAACCATGCTTTTCTAAATACTCAATGATTGTTTTTGACACACGCCCGCGTTGTTGTAAGTCTTCTTTTGACAAGAATTCCCCTTCTTCTCTTGCTTTCACAATATTAATTGCTGCATTCGTTCCAAGTCCAGGAATGGAATTAAATGGCGGGATGAGGGAATCCCCATCAATAAGAAATTCGGTCGCACTTGAACGGTACAAGTCTACCCGTTGGAAGCGAAAGCCACGTTCACACATTTCTAAAGCTAATTCAAGAACTGTTAATAAACTTTTTTCTTTCGGACTAGCGTCTAATCCTTTTTCATTAATTTCCATAATTCGTGCTCGGATTGCTTGTGAACCTTTTACCATGGTGTCAATATCAAAATCCTCCGCACGAACAGTAAAGTAAGATGCATAGTATAGCAGTGGATGATGAACTTTAAAATACGCGATCCGTACCGCCATAAGGACGTACGCAGCGGCGTGAGCTTTCGGGAACATGTATTTAATTTTCTTACATGATTCAATATACCATTCCGGAACGTTATGCTTACGCATTTCTTCTTCCATTTCCGGTTGAAGCCCTCGTCCTTTACGAACGGACTCCATAATTTTAAACGCTAACGATGGTTCTAGTCCTTGATAGATCAGATATACCATAATATCGTCACGACAACCAATTACTTCACTAAGCGTACACGTTCCGTCTTGAATCAGCTCTTGAGCGTTACCGAGCCATACGTCCGTTCCGTGTGATAATCCTGAAATTTGGACAAGCTCGGAGAACGTCGTTGGTTTCGTTTCTTCCAACATTTGTCGAACAAAGCGGGTTCCGAACTCTGGAATACCAAGCGTTCCTGTTTTACACATAATTTGTTCTTCCGTAACCCCTAACGATTCGGTGCCACTGAAAATTTTCATTACTTCAGGGTCATCCGTCGGAATCGTTTTCGGATCGATTCCACTTAAATCTTGCAACATACGAATAACCGTCGGATCATCGTGCCCAAGAATATCGAGCTTTAATAAGTTATCGTGAATCGAATGGAAGTCGAAATGGGTTGTACGCCACTCTGACGTATTATCATCGGCTGGATATTGGATCGGTGAAAAATCGTAAATATCCATATAATCTGGTACAACGATAATTCCACCTGGATGCTGACCTGTTGTCCGTTTAACCCCCGTACATCCTTTTGATAAACGGTCAATTTCCGCCCCGCGTAATTGCAAATTATTTTCTTGTGCATAAGCTTTAACGTAACCGTATGCGGTTTTATCGGCGACAGTACCGATGGTCCCCGCGCGATAGACATTGTCTTCCCCGAATAACACCTTAGTATAATTGTGAGCTCGAGGTTGGTATTCACCTGAGAAGTTCAAGTCGATATCAGGAACTTTGTCCCCTTTAAAGCCTAGGAATGTTTCGAAAGGAATGTCATGCCCATCCTTTTTATATTTTGCTCCACATTGTGGACAGTTTTTATCTGGTAAATCGAATCCCGAACCAACAGAACCGTCATTGAAAAACTCGGAATGTTTACAGTTTGGACAGACATAGTGTGGTGGTAATGGGTTCACTTCCGTAATCTCGGTCATGGTTGCCACAAATGAAGACCCTACCGAACCGCGAGAACCAACAAGATATCCGTCATCTAGCGATTTTTTTACAAGTTTATGAGAAATTAAATAAATGACGGCAAACCCGTGTCCGATAATACTATTCAATTCTTTTTCTAACCGGGCTTCAACAATTTCAGGTAACGGATCCCCGTATATACTTTTCGCACGTTCATAACTCATGCGGCGAATCTCTTCGTCAGCACCTTCTATTTTTGGCGTGTACAAATCGTCTTTGATTGGTTTAATGACGTCAATCATGTCTGCAATTTTGTTCGTATTGGTAACCACAATTTCTTTTGCTTTTTCTTGACCTAGGAACGAAAAAGCATCTAACATTTCATTCGTTGTCCGGAAATGGACATCCGGTAATTGGTGTCGGTTAAGAGGGTTTGCTCCCCCTTGGGAACTGACTAAAATTTTTCGATAAATTTTATCTGTTGGATGTAGGTAATGAACGTTACCTGTGGCGACAACTGGAATATGAAGCTCATCACCGAGCTGCACGATGTTACGAATGATTTCTTCTAGTTGTTGCTCATCTTTTACCAGTTCCATTTCGATTAATGGGGCGTAAACTTCTTTTGGATGAACTTCTAAATAATCGTAAAAGCGGGCAATGTCAACGACTTCTTCTGGTGCTTTTTGCATCATTGCCTCAAAGACTTCCCCTTTATCGCATCCAGAGCCAACAATAATTCCTTCCCGATGCTTTTGAAGAACGGACCTTGGAATTCTTGGTACACGGTAAAAGTAGTTAATATGAGCGTATGAAACGAGTTTAAATAAATTTTTCAACCCAACTTCATTTTTAGCAAGCAAGATACAATGGAATGGACGGGCGCGTTTATAGGCGTCACCTTTACCCATGTATTTATTAAAGTCATCATGGTATTGAATTCCTTTTTCTTTTGCATCTTTTAACATTTTAATAAGCAAATAGCCCGTTGCCTCCGCATCGTAAATCGCCCGGTGGTGTTGGGTTAATTCGACATCAAATTTTTTCGCCAATGTATTGAGTCGGTGATTTTTTAATTCAGGATATAAAAAGCGGGCAAGTTCCAATGTATCGATTACTGGGTTTGTCGCTTTACCGAGACCAATGTTTTGATAGCCGACATTTAAAAAGCCCATGTCAAAGGAAGCGTTATGTGCTACTAAAATCGCATCGCCTGTCCATTCATAGAAACGGTGTAGCACTTCTTCCACGTCTGGCGCATCTTTCACCATATCGTCGGTAATACCGGTTAATTCAATGGTCGTTGCAGACAATGGCTGGTGCGGATTCGCAAACGATTCAAATCGGTCGACAATTTCTCCGTTTCGAACTTTGACGGCAGCTAATTCAATAATCGTGTCATATACCGCACTTAAACCGGTCGTTTCAACGTCGAAAACGACAAACGTATCTTCAGCGAGCAACCGATGTTGGTCATTATAGGCAATCGGAACCCCATCATCGACAAGGTTTGCTTCTACCCCATACAACACTTTCATATCGTGTTTTTTACTTGCGCTATACGCTTCTGGAAATGATTGCACCACCGCATGATCGGTAACGGCAATTGCCCGATGTCCCCATTTTTTGGCTTGGGCAATTAAATCACTTACAGAAGTAACTGCATCCATTTGGCTCATCGGTGTGTGCAAATGTAGTTCCACGCGTTTTTCTCCTTCTGGAGCGGTGTCCTCTCGTTCAACCGGTTTCACTTCATTAATATCGTTGGCAATCATCACTAAATCACGGACAAAGGTGTCGTTTTGCACACTACCGCGAACCCGTAGCCACATCCCTTTTTTCACTTTATTTAACAACGCTGCGTCCTCTTTATCCCGAGAGAACATTTTCACTAAAATGGAATCGGTATAGTCGGTAATCTTAAATGTTAATAATGTTCGACCGCTTCGCAATTCTTTCGTTTCTGCTTCAAACACATATCCTTCAATCGCAATGCGTCGTTCTTCATCAACAATCTCTTCTAATTTCTTGAATTCACTATCATCTTTAATGGTGTAACCAATCATCAGAGGTCCATGATCTTCTTGTGCTTCATCCTTCGCATCTTTTTGTGCTGTCTCTCGTTTTTGCATTTCAAGTAAAGCTTGTTTCGCCCGTTCTTCGTCTTCTTTTCTCTTCTGTTCTAAAAACTGGTGATATTCTTCCGATGGTTCTGTTGAAACAATTTCTGTTTGTATCGATAATCGAGGGAAGCCTACTTTTTCAAAAACCGATAGAATCATCGAGCTATATTTATTTTTAATTTGCATTCCCTCTAATTCGTTGTTGACGTTAACAATGACTTTTTGACCTTGCAACGTTGGATATTGCTCGTTTAACAAAGTTAAGATGGGCGGTGAAATTCCATCAAGTTGTTGAACACAATATTTCCAATAATCGTGTACTAATTGTTCCGTTACTTCAGGGTGTAAAACATTGATCGTCATATCGATGGATGCAATGTGGGAAAAGCTTTTCGTTAACTGCTGATATAATTGTTGCCATACCCGAAACGGTAAGATCTGTTGAAAAGAAAAATAAAAGTGCCATTTTTTTCGCTGTTTCGAAACAGATAATTTTTCAATAAGTGCTTGTTGAAAATACGGCATATAATCGTCATCGGTTAATCCGATTTGTTGGAGCAATATTTGAAATCGTTCTTTTTTTCCGGCGGGATTTTCGTTCATACTTTCCTCTCCCATCCAATAAATCTTTTTTTCTCTTATCATATTAGATAATCGTTCGACACATTTCAACGTACATCCATCATCCATCATGTGGAAAAAAATTATCGGGGTTTCCCCCGATAATTCGTTCGATTAAAGTGTTTTTAATAATTTTAATACTTTTTGGACAACCTCTTCTTTAGCAACTTCAATCACTTCACCTGTCCGACGAATTTTTACTTCAACCATTCCTTCGGATGCTTTTTTACCAACGGTCACACGCACTGGTAATCCAATTAAATCGGCATCAGCGAATTTTACACCAGGACGTTCAGCACGATCATCCATTAGTACGTCAAGACGATATTCTTTCATTTGTTCATAAAGTTCTTCAGCCAACATCCGCTGGGCATCATCTTTCATATTAACTGGAATGAGATGGACATCAAACGGAGCAAGACTTGCTGGCCATACAAGACCGTGTTCATCGTTAAATTGCTCACAAACGGCTGCTAAGGTACGTGACACACCGATACCGTAACAGCCCATAATCATCGGTTGTGCTTTTCCGTTTTCATCTAAGAAAGTAGCATTCATAGCTTCGCTGTAACGCGTACCAAGCTTAAAGACATGACCTACTTCGATTCCTTTTGCAAAGCGAATCGTTCCTTTTCCATCTGGTGAAGGATCACCTTCTTGAATAAAACGTAAATCAACATATTGATCAACGGTAAAATCGCGAGCAGGTTGAACATTTTTATAATGATATCCCTCTTCATTCGCTCCACATACACCATTGACGATATATTCTACCGCATGATCGGCGATGATTTTTACTCCGTTAACACCGATTGGACCAAGGGAACCGATACTACAGCCTAGTACTTCTTTTGTTTCTTCTGGTGTTGCAAGCTCAATAACAGTCGCATCTAACACATTTTTCAATTTTACATCGTTTACTTCATGGTCCCCACGAACAAGAGCAACAACGTATTGATCGTCGACTTTAAACAATAAGGTTTTAATGCATTTTTCAGGAGCTACTCCTAAATAGGTAGACACTTCTTCAATCGATTTTTGGTTAGGCGTCGCAATTTTTTCGAGCGCTAAAGGTTCTTCTGTACTTTTTTCATAGGTAACCACAACTGGAGCCATTTCAATATTTGCCGCAAAATCGGATTCATCAGAATACGCAATCGTATCCTCTCCAATTTCGGAAAGAACCATGAATTCATGCGTATCTTTTCCTCCCATGGCCCCTGAATCGGCTAAAACCGCCCGGAAATTCAATCCACAACGGCGAAACACATTGGAATACGCTTCCATCATTTTTTCGTATGTCTCGTCTAGACTTTCTTGAGACGCATGGAAGGAATATGCATCTTTCATCACAAATTCCCGACCACGCAGCAGTCCAAAGCGTGGACGCTTTTCATCGCGGAACTTCGTCTGAATTTGGTATAGCGTAAGCGGTAAACGTTTGTACGATTTCACTTCATCACGAACAAGGCTCGTAATCATCTCTTCGTGTGTTGCCCCTAATGCAAAATCACGGTCATGACGGTCTTTTAATCGCATGAGCTCAGGCCCGTACGAATACCAACGACCGGACTCTTGCCATAATTCCGCTTGTTGAAGGGCAGGCATTAACAACTCAACAGCACCGATTTTGTTCATCTCTTCACGGACAATTTCTTCGACCTTTTGCAATACTTTTTTTCCTAACGGTAAAAAGCTGTACACACCGCTTGAATTTTGACGAATATATCCCGCGCGTAAAAGCAATTGATGGCTTTTAATTTCAGCATCGGCTGGTACTTCTCGTAACGTTGGAATTAACATCATACTTTGCTTCATCTATTCTCACACCTTTTCTACAAATTATAAAAAGAATCGTTGAATATCGTTCCAAGTCACGACGAGCATAAGCAGCATCAGTAAGGCTAATCCGATAAAATGCACCATTCCTTCTTTCTGGCGATCAATCGGTTTGCCTCGAACTGCTTCAACAGCGAAGAAGAGTAGTCTTCCTCCGTCTAACGCTGGAATTGGTAGTAAATTCATAATTCCTAAATTAATGCTTAAAATAGCCGTCCATTTTAACAAATAGTAAATACCTGATTTGGCTACCGTTTCAGTGGAAACATAAATGCCTACAGGTCCGGACAGCATGTCAATTGAAAATTGACCGGTCAATAGTTTTCCTAACAAAATAATAATTTCCTTCGTCCATAAGTATGTTTCTTCAAAACCGTATGTAACGATTTTTGTTGGTGATTTTTCTACTGGGCTGTACACCCCGATTAAGCCAATTTTTTCTCCTTCAATTTCATGGACTTTCGGCGTAACCGGTATTTCTAACAATTCACCGTTTCGATCAACAGTAAATACCAGCTCTTCACCAGGATGGCGTCGAATAATTTCGACGACGTCTTCCCATGTGGACACTTCAGAGCCATCTATACTTAAGACCACATCTCCCTCTTTAAGTCCTGCTTCTATGGCTGCACCATCATCGGTAAGGGCACCTAGACGAGGGTCATTCGTTGGAACCCCTTGAAAAATACCGATAATGATAAAGATGAGAATCGCTAACACAAAGTTCATCATCGGCCCAGCAAAAATAGCCATGGCTCGTTGACCAAGAGTTTTAGACGCAAACTGACGATCCCAAGGGGCGATTTGCGTTTCTTGCCCTTGGTCTACAATAACAGCTTCACGGTGAATAGAAAAAGTTTGAAGGTGTTCATCGTCTCCGTCTTCATAACCACGAATAATTAAATCGTGCTCTAAATCAGCCGATTCCACTTCAACGATACGAACATTTGTATACCGATCTTTTTGATTTAGGATAATTTTTCGAACTCGATCGTGGTCATCAAGCTCGATTGCGATTCGTTGTCCGGGTTTTAAGTCAACCATTTCAGGGTCTTCTCCGGCCATACGGACAAATCCCCCAATCGGTAGTAAACGAATGGTGTAAATAGTTTCACCTTTCTTATAAGAAAACACTTTCGGACCAAATCCAATCGCAAATTCACGACACAAAATGCCAGCTCGTTTCGCAAAAACAAAATGTCCTAACTCGTGAAAAAAGACGATGGAACCAAAAATAAACATAAACGCAATAACTGTACTTAAGCTCAAAAGAAAAACCACCTTTTTTATAAACTTAATCCCGTTAAGTATGGGATAAAAGTGTTTGTACATAGTTTCTCGTTTCTTTATCGACTTCTTGAATCGTCGTTAAATCTGGGTGTTCGATGCTTTCATGACGAGATAAGGCTTGTTCAATGAGATCTTCAATTTGTAAAAATTCAATTTTCCGTTCTAAAAAGGCCGCGACTGCTACTTCATTCGCCGCATTAAGAACGGTAGGGAACGTGCCTCCTTGTCTTCCAGCCTCATATGCAAACTGTAAGCAGCGGAATCGATTCATATCCATTTTTTCAAAGTGTAATTGGCCAATTTCAGTTAACGATAACCTGCTCGCTTGCGGGAGCGGAAGACGATCTGGATAACTTAACGCATACATAATGGGTACACGCATATCAGGTGTTCCTAATTGAGCAATGACGCTACTGTCATGAAATTCGACCATTGAATGAATAATGCTCTCTCGATGTAAAATCACATCAATTTGTTCGTATGGTAAATGAAATAACCAATGGGCTTCAATAACTTCTAATCCTTTGTTCATCATAGTAGCCGAGTCAATGGTAATTTTAGCTCCCATCGACCAATTTGGATGATTAAGGGCTTCATCCACGGAAACCCCTTTTAATTGTTCTCTCGTCCGGTCGCGGAAGCTACCACCCGATGCAGTTAACACGAGACGTTCAATGTTTTTTTCTTTTTCTCCCTGTAAGCATTGAAAAATGGCCGAATGCTCACTATCAACAGGCAAGATGGAAACACCATGATTTTTTGCTTCCTCCATGACTATATGACCTGCGGTAACCAGTGTTTCTTTGTTGGCCAGTGCAATCGTCTTCTTTTCTTTAATAGCTTGTAAAGTTGGATATAGACCAACACTACCAATGACCGCATTTACGACCATTTCAGCTTCTGGATGAACTGCCGCTTCGACAAGTCCTTCTTCTCCATATAATATTGTCACTTTTCCGTCATATTCCAATTTTAACTGCTCCGCATCTTCTTTTTTTTGGACGGAAACTAGTTTTGGAGAATATTTTTCTATAATTTCCCTTACTTTGTCAATATTTTTTCCAACCGTACAAGCAACAAGACGAAATTGATCTGGGTGTTGGTCTAAAATATTTAACGTTTGGGTACCAATCGAACCTGACGCCCCAAGTAAACTGATCGACTTCAACCTTCTAATCCCCCGTTCTTATACAAAATGCATAAAATGCATAATTGGTAACACAAATAATAAGCTGTCAAATCGGTCTAAAATCCCCCCATGTCCAGGTAATAAATTCCCGGAGTCTTTTACCCCATAATGACGCTTTAAAGCTGATTCGACAAGATCACCGATTTGACCAAATATACTTAGAATAGCAGTAGTTCCATATAACTGAAGTGCAGGAACGTTCCAATCGCTAAACATAGAGAAGATAAATGCTATCAGCAAAGCTGATAAAATTCCACCAATAGATCCTTCAACAGTTTTTTTCGGACTTATTTCTGGCCAAAGTTTATGTTTACCAAAGGCTCTTCCAACAAAATAAGCTCCGGAATCCGTTGCCCAAATAATAAATAAGGCAAAAAAGATATATGTAAGTCCTTCGATTCTCGTTTCGATAAAATAGTAAAAGCCAATGCCTACATATAAAGCAGAAAGCATGGAATAGGCGACATCATCGAACGTAAATCGGTTTTTGGAAATAACCGTATATGTTAAAAACAACAGAACCCCCATTAATGCAACTTCTATTTTACTATATCGAAATTGTTCAAGTAGATGGATATATTCTTTTGGTAGTAAAAAAATCCACAAGAGAAAAATAGAAATAGCCCCTGGGATTGAAAAAATAGATAATTTTCTCATTCGGAGTAATTCATGTAATCCGATTGTAGCGATTAAATAAATGAGTAATACTAGCGGCAATTGACCGTAAATGACAATGGGTAAAAAGATACCCGCCGCAACAACGGCAGTAATAATCCTTTGTTTCATTCATCATTCCTCACTTTGTAGACCACCAAACCGACGAGAACGAGATTGGAATGCTTCAATCGCTTCTAATAAATGCACTTCTTTGAAATCAGGCCACAACACATTCGTAAACCAAAATTCCGTATAGGCTAACTGCCAAAGCATAAAATTACTTAGACGAATTTCGCCACTCGTTCGAATTAATAAATCCGGGTCTGGTAAGTCGTGGGTCATTAAGTAATTTGAAAAAAGTTGTTCGGACAAGTCTTCTTCTTTTAGTATGCCATTATTTATATCTTTTAAGACGTGTTGAACGGCATGAAGTATTTCCGCACGACTCCCATAGTTTAACGCGAAATTCAAAATAATTCCGGTATTATTTTTTGTATCATGAATCGCTTTGTCTATTGCAGCAATCGTATGGCTAGGAAGATTCGTCCGATCGCCTATCATTTGA
This sequence comes from Aeribacillus pallidus, assembly GCF_050478865.1. NCBI lineage: Bacteria > Bacillati > Bacillota > Bacilli > Caryophanales > Bacillaceae > Aeribacillus > Aeribacillus pallidus. The sequence goes on from NZ_JBCNBW010000040.1 coordinate 23,260, forward strand.
ACTTTTACATTTTCATCGACTAACTCAGGTAAAAACGTTCCTAAAAATTCTTCGGGAAGTTTCATTAAATAATCAACTTCGGATTTTGGTCGTTTCCAATTTTCTGTTGAAAAGGCGTATAAGGTTAAAACTTTCACACCTAATTTGTTCGCCAAGCGGGTAATTTTACGGACAACTTTCATCCCTTCATGATGACCCGCTACTCTTGGCAGTGCCCTTTTTTTTGCCCAACGGCCATTGCCATCCATAATAATGGCGATATGAGCAGGTACTCCATTATTTTGAATGACTTTTATCCGTTCTTCCATTGTTTGATGGTCCGATTGTGATTTGAATAATTTATTTAACATAAAACAAGTCCTCCACATGAATTCCTCATGCTAATAGTGCATCAATGTTTCGCACTTTCTATCATACCAAAAATGTGGATTGATATCTTCTTTTTCGTGTATCTTTTCCATGAACCGTATGGAAGGAAATGAGCACAAACGATTATATGTAATGCGTATGTCATTGGAATGAGTAAAAAAACCCCCTGAAATAGAGGGTTTTTATGTTACACTTCCATAATTTCTTTTTCTTTTTCTTTCGTGAGCTTATCAATTTGATTGATAAAATCATCGGTTAATTTTTGAACATCTTCAGTGTACCCACGTAATTCGTCTTCAGTAATTTCACCATTCTTTTCAAGCTTTTTCAGTTCATCGTTTGCGTCACGGCGAATGTTTCGAACAGCTACTTTTGCCTCTTCAGATTCTTTCTTTACAACTTTCACAAGTTCTTTACGGCGTTCTTCAGTTAACGCAGGGATGGTGATGCGGATTAAGGAACCATCACTTGTTGGAGTTAAGCCTAAATCGGATTTTAAAATCGCCTTTTCCACTTCACCTACTACAGACTTATCATACGGTTGAATAACAAGTAGGCGAGCTTCTGGTACTGTAATAGAAGCTAATTGATTAATTGGTGTTGGAACCCCGTAATAGTCAACTGTGATTTTATCTAATAAAGATGCGTTTGCACGACCTGCGCGAATACTAGCTAATTCACGAGAAAACGCTTGAACTGCTTTTGTCATTTTTTCTTTTGCCGAAGAGAGTACTTGATTTGTCATTATCCATTCCTCCTTACAATAGTTCCGATCGATTCACCCATAACAGCACGCTTAATATTTCCTTTCTCCATTATAGAGAATACAATGAGTGGAATATCATTGTCCATACATAATGATGATGCTGTTGAATCCATTACCGCCAAACCTTGTTGTAACACATCTAAATAAGAAAGTTCATCATATTTAACAGCGTTTTTGTCTTGTTTCGGGTCTGCTGAATAAACACCGTCAACATTGTTTTTCGCCATTAAGATGACTTCGGCTTCAATTTCTGCTGCACGTAATGCGGCGGTTGTGTCGGTTGAGAAATACGGATTACCTGTACCCGCCGCAAAAATAACGACACGCTTTTTCTCTAAATGACGAATCGCACGACGACGAATGTATGGTTCAGCCACTTGTCGCATATCGATGGATGTTTGGACACGTGTTTCAATTCCCAGTTGTTCTAAACTATCTTGAAGGGCAAGGGAGTTCATGACAGTTGCTAACATCCCCATATAATCTGCAGTAGCTCGGTCCATACCCATTTCGCTTCCAATTTTTCCGCGCCAAATATTACCTCCACCGACAACTACAGCAACTTCTACACCTAGCTCGGCAATTTCTTTTACTTGCTCTGCGATCGATTTAATGACCGTAGGATTAATTCCAAATCCTTGATCTCCGGCTAACGCTTCACCACTTAGTTTCAAAACGACACGTTTATATTTTGGAACGCTCATAGGAACCTCCGTATGTAAGTATTAAAGTCATTTGCTTGAAAAATAGGGAACACAATGTGTTCCCTATTTTGTAAAGCAGCTATCGATTAGTTACCTTTTACTTGGTTCATTACTTCTTCAGCGAAGTTGTCTTGACGTTTTTCCATACCTTCGCCTACTTCGTAACGAACAAATTCTTTTACAGTAGCGCCTTTAGACTCTACAAATTGACGTACTTTTTGGTCAGGATTTTTAACGAACGCTTGGTCAAGTAAGCAAATATCTTCGAAGAATTTACCAAGACGACCTTCTACCATTTTTTCAACGATATGTTCTGGTTTACCTTCGTTTAGTGCTTGTTGTTTTAATACTTGACGCTCACGCTCAATTTCTTCTTGGGATACTTGGTCGCGAGAAACGTACTTAGGATTTAACGCAGCAGCATGCATAGCGACATCTTTTGCTACTTCTTCATCAGTTGTACCTTCAAGCACAGTTAAAACTGCAATACGTCCGCCCATGTGTAAGTATGCACCAAACGCATCGTTATCTGTTTTTGTTTTGATTTCAAAGCGACGAAGCGTAATTTTTTCACCGATTTTCGCGATTGCTGCATTGATGTAGTCAGCAACTTTTTCACCATTTTCCATTGTTTGTTCAAGCGCTTCTTCTAATGTTGCAGGCTTGTTTTTAAGTAGGTGAGCAGCAAGCTCTTTAACAAGGTTTTGGAAGTTTTCGTTTTTCGCAACGAAGTCTGTTTCAGAGTTTACTTCAAGGATAACTGCTTCGTTACCTTCTGTTAAGATGTAAGTAGTACCTTCAGCCGCGATACGGTCAGCTTTTTTCGCTGCTTTTGCAATTCCTTTTTCACGAAGATAGTCGATTGCTTTTTCCATATCTCCGTTTGTTTCAGTTAATGCTTTTTTACAATCCATCATACCAGCGCCAGTTTTTTCACGAAGTTCTTTAACCATTTGCGCAGTAATTGCCATTTAAGTTCCTCCTTCATCATTCATATGTATGGAAAAGTAATTCTTAAAAAAAGGTGATAAGGGTGTCTCCCTCTTATCACCTTTTTAACATTACTCAGCAGCAACAGTTGCTTCTTCGCCTTGTTTTGCTTCTAAAATTGCATCAGCAATTTTTGAAGTTAAGAGTTTGACAGCGCGGATTGCATCGTCGTTTGCAGGAATTACATAATCGATTTCGTCTGGATCACAGTTTGTATCAACGATACCGATAATAGGAATATTTAATTTACGTGCTTCCGCAACTGCAATACGCTCTTTACGAGGGTCAATAACGAATAGAGCATCTGGAAGCTCTTTCATGTCTTTAATACCGCCAAGGAATTTCACTAAACGTTCATGTTCTTTTTTCAACTGAACAACTTCTTTTTTAGGAAGAACATCAAAAGTTCCGTCTTCTTCCATACGCTCAATGTCTTTTAGACGTTGAATACGTTTTTGGATTGTAGCAAAGTTTGTTAACGTACCACCTAACCAACGTTGGTTTACGTAGAACATACCAGAACGTTCTGCTTCTTCCTTAACAGATTCTTGAGCTTGTTTCTTTGTACCAACGAAAAGAATTTTACCGCCTTCAGCAGCAAGTTCTTTTACGAATTGGTATGCTTCTTCAACCTTTTTAACTGTTTTTTGAAGGTCGATGATGTAGATGCCGTTACGCTCAGTAAAGATGTATTTTTTCATCTTTGGATTCCAACGGCGAGTTTGGTGACCGAAATGTACACCAGCTTCAAGTAATTGCTTCATTGAAATTACTGACATGTTTCTTTCCTCCTAATGGTTTTATTTCCTCCGCTTAATTCATCTTTAAACAGAGACTATTTTAAAAAATAGCACCGTCTGTTTAAATCATTAAGCGTGTGTATTCACACCATGAAATACTATAGCACAATCAAAAAGGTCAATCAAGAAATAGTTAATGATTTTGACGAAATTTCAATAGAAGCTCCACTTCGGTTTTTCCTTTATTTAAAATTTGTGCAATTTCGTCCACTGTTAAACCTTTATTTTTTAATTTTATTACTTCAATGGCGTAAACATCCATTTCGTTGATTTGTTCCTCATCACGAAGCATTTGGTTTGTATCCCCATCATGTTGAGCTATGTCGACCTCTTGATCATGGGTTGTTGAGCCAATCGCCCGGTATCGTTCAATCGCTTTATGCATAGAAGCTTTCGGGATGGAAGGAATCGGTTGGGCCTTTTCCCTTGATTGATGGGTATTCGTTTCAATCAAATGGTTTTGGGGCGTTTGTAATTCTGGTTCGGAAGGTGAATAATCTAGACTTTCCAAACCTTTCAACAACCGATCGTTTTCTTCTTTTAATTCAAGCAAATAGGAAGAAAAAACCTCTTCTATTTCTTTTAACGCTTTTTTCTGCATTTCTTCTAATTGAAGAAGGCGGTATTGGCGCTGATATAATAAGATAATGGCAAAAAGGGAAATGCCCTGTAATAAAAAAAGTATCGTAATAAGTAATGGCATCATTTGTACGTCCCTCATCCGTTATAGTCAATCAATTTACCTTTATACGGATGGGTGTTTTTCCCATCCGCCAATGGTTTCTTTTTTTGTTTTTTGAGATTTCGAAAACGTTCTTTTTCTTGCTTTTCTTTTAAACGAACGTTATCTTTTCCATTTTTAGAAATAACCGTTTGGCTTTGTTGGCGAACCATTTGTTGCATATGTTCTGCAAGATGGCTTTGATCAATCGTGTGACGTAATTGATGTTGGTCTGCTACTTTGCCAGCATCGAAGGTCCGTGGAAGGGCTACTTGCATTTCAATTGATTTGAAACTCATAAAACTACTCCATTCTTTTCAAAAGCTTTCTAAGCTTATAAATCGCTTTTGAATGAATTTGCGAAATCCGTGAAGTGGACAAGTTCATCACTTCCCCAATTTCAGTTAATGTTAACTCTTCCTTATAAAATAGGCTTAATACAAGTTGTTCCTTTTCCGTTAATTTTTTTATTTCTTCTGATAACTGTTGAATAAGCTCGTCCTTTAATAAAATCTCTTCTGGCGTTAACTCATTTTTATCAGTAAGTGATTGGACGTATGATTCTTTCTCATCCGTATCGTGATTTTGTTCATCAATGGAAAGAACATTAGCAAAAAAATGTTCATTCATCGTTTGCGTAACTTCTTCAACAGACATATCTAAGCATGCGGCTACTTCTTCAGCTGTAACGGTACGCATATATCGCTGTTCAAGCATTTCTATTGTTGCTTCGATTTTCTTTGCCTTTTCTCGTGTCCCCCGTGGAAGCCAATCTTCTTTTCTTAATCCGTCTAAAATAGCCCCACGAATTCGAAAGGAAGCATATGTATCAAATTTTAAGTCTCGAGATGGGTCAAATTTATTTAAAGCGTCAAACAGGCCCATCATACCTAGGCTATATAATTCATCTTTTGACACGTTTTTAGGTAGCCCTACTGCTATTCGTTGAACGTGATAAGATACGAGCGGCGTGTACATTTTAACTAAAGCTTCGCCAGCTTGAGAATCTTGCTCGTTTAACCATAATTCCCAAATATTTTGTTGTTCTTTTAAAATTGGTTGCGACATGGTCGTTCCTCCTCGCCGCTTGACGTATAGATTTTTTATTCCATCTATACAAAATCGATCAGTTTAAATTTCGGTTGTTCCTTTATTTACAGTTCGGATTTGAAAAACTCCTGTTTGTGGAAAAAATTCTACCGTCCGTCCACTATTTCCTCCTACATCCTCAGCTACGATTGGTATGTTGAGTCGTTCTAGTTGATGACGAACAGCTTCCACGTTACGTGGACCAATACGCATCATTTCACTTTGAATGGTCATTTGAAACATTTGAGCACCACCGGCCATCTTCGCTTTTAGTCGAAACTTTGAAGCACCGGCGTATAGCACTTTTTCATATAACAACGGTATAGCGGTGTCCGCAAATTTTGCCTTATTCACATGTCCACCTTTCGCTAATGAAGAATCAGGAAGCATGATATGAGCTAAGCCACCAACTTCTGCCACTTGATCATAGATGACCACTCCGACACAAGAACCTAAACCAGATGTACGAATGGAGTTCGGTGACCGAACAACATTTAAATCAGCGATTCCTACTTTGACTACTTCTATCACACTATTCATCCAACGCTACTCCTAACGATTGGAAAATCACTTCAAAGGATTGTGGGTCAGGCAATAAAAAGAAGTGGCCATTGATCGCTTCCTCATCTGACGCTTCATCTTTTTTAATATTGGTATCAACGACAATGGCATAATCACTCGTTTGGGATAATTCCATTAATCCATAACTAATGATGGCTCCTGCCATGTCCACGGACAAGGCAGGAACAGATGGATATAACGATAGATTTGTAAAGTCTGATAATGACGATAAATACGAACCAGACAAAATATTCCCTAGTTCTTGCATAGCAGATAAACCGATTTCTGAATAAGGAGGGTGTTCAAACGAAAACGTTTGATCACCTGTTAATTGCTGAATGAGCTGAGATGCTTGATCCAATGGTAAAATGAAAAACATACTTCCCGGTGCATCCCCTTCAATTCTTAAAAACACACTCACCACGATGTTTTCAGCTCCACCTGCTAATTCCATCATTTCATCAAATGTGACGATATTAACGTTTGGAACTTTCATATCTATCTTTTGGTTAAGGAGCTGAGACAACGCGGTGGCAGCATGGGCGGCTCCAATATTTCCAATTTCTCTTAAAATATCTAAATGGAGACTGGTAATACGATGAATAAAGTCCATAAGGTGCCCCCCTTACGTTGAAGAATGCAACACTTTTTCTAAGTTCATTAAAACTAGAAGGCGTTTATTCAGTTTTGCTACCCCTGTTATATATTCTTCTTCTTGGGCACCAACGACTTCGGGTTGAGGCTCAATGGATTCTGCTGGTAAATCAAGAACATCGTTCGCTGAATCTACGATGAGTCCAACCTCTTTATCTTCTAAATGGACAATAATAATTCGTGTATGATCATTATACGGTGCTTCTTCCACGCCTAATCGTTTTCGTAAATCGATAATTGGCGTGACTACACCTCGCAAATTAATAACGCCTTCAACGAAATGAGGTGTTCGCGGCACACGAGTAATAGGCATCATTTTCTCGATGGAACGGACTTGAGAGACGGGAATAACATATTCTTTATCATTAATTTGAAAAACAATCACTTTCGTTTCTGTTGTATTAGAGACTTGGCTCATGTTATCACCTACCTAAGTTTCTACTAAAATAGGAGCTTTGCAAAATTGGCATTCATTTATTTTATTAATGCATTACAGTCAATAATTAACGCAACTTGACCATCTCCTAAAATGGTTGCCCCCGAAATCGCAAAGACGTTCGTTAAATAGTTTCCAAGTGATTTTAAGACAACCTCTTGCTGACCGATGAAGGAATCGACAACAAGGCCGGCCATTTTGTCCCCTTTCCGAACGATGATGACGGAATAATAATCGTCTTGTTTATTTTGAACAGGAACCTCAAATACGTCTTTTAAAAATACGAGAGGAACGACTTTACCACGGAAGTCAATCACTTTTTGGTTATGGGCATTTAAAATATCGTTTTTATGGATAATGGCTGTTTCTATAATGGACGATAATGGTATCGCATATTTTTCTTTCTCTAATTCTACTAACATCACGGAAATAATCGATAATGTTAACGGTAACTGAATAGAGAAAATGGACCCTTTTCCTTCTTCAGAATCAATCGTAATACTTCCGCCTAACGATTCTATCGTTGTTTTTACAACATCCATTCCAACGCCCCGACCAGAAATATCGGAAATTTTATCAGCTGTTGAAAAACCGGAAGCCATAATGAGTTCAAACACTTGACGATCCGTTAATGTATGGCCAGCTTCTTCTGAAATAATTCCTTTTTCAATGGCCTTACGAAGAACTTTATCACGATTAATTCCGGCTCCATCGTCTTCAATTTCAATAAAGACATGGTTTCCACTATGGTACGCTTTTAATTTCACCGTACCCACTTCTGGCTTTCCTTTCTTTCTTCTTTCTTCAGGGGTTTCGATTCCATGGTCAATGGCATTTCGTAATAAATGAACAAGTGGATCCCCGATTTCATCAATCACCGTACGATCAAGCTCTGTCTCAGCACCGATAATTTCTAGATTAATTTGTTTACCTAAATCTCGTGCTAGCTGACGAACCATACGTGGGAAACGGTTGAATACTGTTTCTACCGGTACCATCCGCATATTTAAAATAATATTTTGTAAGTCTCCTGAAATGCGGGACATGCGTTCAACTGTTTCATGTAACTCTGGATGATTTAATTCTCTAGATATTTGTTCTAAGCGCCCACGGTCAATAACTAATTCTTCAAACAAATTCATTAATATGTCTAACCGATCGATATTTACACGAATGGTTTTATTTACAGCACTGTGTTGTTTTTGTTTTTTCGTTGAAGCCTCATTTTTTAATGGTGTAGCTGCTTCTTCACTTCTTGGTTGATCGTTTTTGTGAGCAACCTGCTCGCTAGTAGAAGATTTCATCTCTTGTTCTTCCACTTGTTTCAAAAGAGCTTTCGCAGATAGAGGAACGGCTTCTACTTTTTCAATTTCAGATACTTTTAAAATCTTTTTCTCAATTTCTTCTTTTGAGTCTTTCGTTACAACTGTTACGACAAAATCTTGATCAAATTGTTCCTCTTCTAATTGTTCTACAGAAGGGATTGACTTAATAATTTCCCCGCTTTTTTCAATGACTTCAAATACCATGTACACGCGAGCGGCTTTTAATAAGCAATCGCTACGAAGCGAAACCAAAATTTCGAAGCAATTAAATCCTTGTTCTTCCGATTGTTGAATAACGGTTAACTCAAATGAATCGTACGTGTTTTTCGCTTTAGAATCCTCAGCAATAGTAGTTGCCGCTTCCTCTTTTGCTTTATTAACTGCTGAAATGTTTTCTCCGTTTTCAATGGCTTTTAATTTTTGCACAATGTCTGTCACATCTTTTTTTCCGTCTCCACCTTCAGCAATTGATAAAACCATTTCTTCCAGAGCGTCCATAGCCATAAATACAACATCTAATAATTCAGGAGTTACATGTATTTTTTGGTTCCGGATGGCATCCAGAACATTCTCCATATTGTGGGTTAAATTCGCTAAATCTTCATATCCCATCGTTGCGGACATCCCTTTTAAGGTATGTGCGGAGCGGAAGATTTCATTGACAATGGTTAAATCATTAGGATTTTTCTCTAATTCTAGTAATTGTTGGTTACATGTTTGTAAATGTTCTTTACTTTCTTCGATAAACACTTCTAAATATTGATTCATTTCCATGTGCCCACACCTCTCATGTGAAATACTTCAAAATGGTATATGCAATTTGATTGACTTCTTCCACGTGGTTAACAAGGTTTGTCTGAATTGCCGCTTTAGGCATCCCGAAAACAATACAGCTTTCCTCTGATTCTGCAATAGCGATTACTTTTCCTCGTTGTTTTAATGAAATGAGCCCCTCCTTCCCGTCTGAACCCATTCCGGTCATAATAACGGCAATTTTATCAAACTGATCCAAATGACTGACGGACTCAAACATGACATCGACGGACGGTCGGTGTCCATTTTTCGGTGGAGTTTGGAGTAATTGAATGGCTGTTGCACTTCCAACTTTCTTAACTGTCATGTGATAACCACCTGGTGCTATATACGCCGTTCCATTTTGAATAATTTCCCCATCTTCAGCCTCTTTAACATGAATTTGGCATAAACTATCTAAACGTAACGCTAACGAACGAGTAAATCCAGGCGGCATATGTTGAACGATTAAAACAGGGGCTGGAAAGTCTTTAGGAAGCACCGTAAGTACTTGTTGTAAAGCTCTTGGACCACCTGTAGATGTACCAATCACTACGATCTTATTTGATGGTGACTTCCAATTGACGCTTCGTTGTGTGTGAACAGGTTTTGCCATCGGTTGGCGCTTTTCTATCTCTTCCTTTTTGGTATTGGAATCGGAAAGCTTTTTTAGAGTCTTTTCGTTGATTTGACCGGCAGCTAAAACTTTTTTGATCAGCTCATCTTTTATCAGATGTAAATCAAGCGAGATCGTACCAGATGGTTTGGTGATAAAATCAAAAGCCCCATATTGCATCGCTAATACAGTATTTTTAGCCCCTTCAGCCGTTGTACTTGAAAGCATAAGAATGGGTAATGGATGTTCTTCCATAATTTTTTTTAATGCTTCTAATCCGTTCATCACAGGCATTTCGACATCAAGGGTCACCACATCAGGTTGGAGAGTTTGTATTTTTTTTAGGGCATCTTCACCATTTCGAGCAGTGCCGATGACTTCAATTTGTTCGTGTTCTGATAAAAAATCCGTAATGAGTTTTCTCATAAAAGCCGAATCATCAACAACTAAAACTTTTATCTTTCTCAGAAGGTCCCCCTCCTATCTAAAAGATATGTACGTAGCCGTTGAATAAAGTTCACGGACTCTACAACCATTTGACGTCCTTGCTCAAATGAAAATGGAATCGTTTGAATGGCTTTGGCTACTTTCGATTTCGGATAAGCAAGAACAACTGGTTGTTGGGCGAGAACAGCTTTTTTTAATGTTTTGTCTTCAGGTATCATTCCTAAAATATGAACATCCTTTTGTAAAAACTTTTTCACTGCTGTTTTAAGACGTTGTAACACTTCGCGCCCCTCAGTATCATCTTCCACGCGGTTGCACACTAAGTAGAAATTTTGGTTTTGGTCAAGCAATGTAATGTATTTCATCATTGAGTAAGCATCGGTAATCGCCGTTGGCTCTGGGGTTGTGACAACAAAAATATGTTGAACAGATAACAAAAATTGCAAATAAAACGATTGTGCACCTGCCCCCATATCAAAAATGAGATAATCGTATGTCGTTTGCAATGATTCCATATGGCGTAGAAAACGCTGGAGCAAATCGGAGTCAAGGTTCATCAATTCGGACAATCCGTTCCCGCCACTTATATAGTCAAGCCCATGGGAATGCTGAATAATATCTGATAAACTGCAGTTTTCTGTAATGTAATCGGCGATCGTTTTTTCTGCTTGAGCCCCTAATATGAGATGGACATTCCCCATACCAATATCTAAATCGAAAAGCAACACTTTTTTTCCTTGTTGCACGAGGGATAGGGCATAATTTACAGAAAAATTAGTTTTTCCTACCCCCCCTTTTCCTGAAACAATAGCAATAGATTTCGCTGATTGATTCATTTGTGCATGAAACAATTTTTTTCGTAAACTTTCTGCTTGATCCCTCATTTTACTCGCCCTCAAATACCATATTTACCAATTTTTCCTCGTTCATTGGAACAAGATCGTCAGGAACGTTCTGACCATTTGTGACAAAAGCAGCACCGATACGGTATTTGTATAGTAAGTTCACCATGACCCCAATAGAAGTCGTTTCGTCAAATTTGGTAAAAATGAATTGGTCGATAGGAATTTTGAAAAATTTCTCGACAATCGCTTCTAGATCTTTTTGTTTTCCTGTAAGTGAAAGAACTAAGTAGGTCGTCATTTCCTCGTTAAAATCAATCAGTTCTTGTAAATCGTGAATATATTGTTCATCTAAATAATTTCGGCCAGCTGTATCGATAAAAATGTGATCCAATGATTGTAATTTTTCTACTGCTTTTCGGAAGTCGTCGGGCTTGTACACAACTTCTACTGGCACATTTAGTAAGTTAGCATACGTTTTTAACTGATCGATTGCCGCAATACGATATGTATCCGTAGTAATGAATCCAATCTTTTTTTTATCCATTAACACCGCTTGTGCAGCTACTTTTGCCAATGTTGTCGTTTTTCCAACACCTGTTGGCCCAACAAAATTAATGAATTTCTTCATTTTTATATGGTTATTTACATAAGCGGGACGTAAAAGTTCGATTAAAAAACTTTTCATCCACTTTTCAACCATGCTGGAATCGACAGCTTCTTTTGTATTTCGAAATTTCTGTAGAGCATCATCAGCGATGAGTTGTAATAAATTTTCATCGACTTCATGCTGATGCAATTTTGTTACCACTCGTTGAATCGATTCCGGATAGTTCATTATCCAGGATGATGAAGCTGTTAATCTTGAAAGTAACTGTTTTAATTCATCGATATCTTGTTTTAGTTGATCCTTTTCTTTTTGATCATCTGAATCAGCTTCTAATTTCTTTGTTAAAAGTGATTGGGACGGCTTTACCATTTGCTTATTCATCGGTTCCGCCTTTTGAGACTCCTTTATAACCGCCCCATCTTTTGCGGCAATTACTTCGATATTTTTCTTTTTAAATAAACCTAAAAAACCGCCTGTATAAACAATTTTAGAATGAAGAATAACAGCGTCTTCTCCCAAATCCTCCCGAATCATTTTCATCGCTTCTGGCATAGACGGTGCAACATATTTTTTTACTCTCATTCAATCGTCACCACCCCGACGCTCTGAACTTCGATATTTGCTTCAAGTTCATTATACGAAAGAATTGGAATTTGAGGAAAATATCTATCAGTTAATTGTCTTACATACATACGAATAGCTGGCGAACATAAAATGATTGGCGATTGCTCCATTAACGAGAGTTGTTCAACTTGTCCTGCAATTGCTTCTAATATTTTTTGAGAGTCGTTCGGATCTAATGCTAAGAAATTACCATGCTCCGTTTGTTGAACAGCTTCTGCAATTAATTTTTCTACTTTACCGGAAAGTGTAATAACCTTTAATTTATTTTGCGAATCCACATATTGTTGAGTGATTTGCCGTGCAAGTGCTTGACGAACATATTCCGTTAATAAGTCCGTATCAGATGTCACTTTTCCATAGTCAGCTAACGTTTCAAATATAACCGGTAAATTCCGAATGGAAATATTTTCTTTCAGCAATTTAGCTAACACTTTTTGAATATCTCCGATCGATAATGGGTTTGGAGTAACTTCTTCAACTAGAATTGGATAAGACTCTTTCAAATGATCAATTAGTTGTTTTGTTTCTTGTCTTCCTAATAACTCATAGGCATTCGCCTTGATGACCTCCGTAATATGTGTTGAAACCACTGATGGAGGATCAACGACGGTATACCCTAAAATTTCTGCTTGTTCTTTCACATCTTCCGTAATCCATTTCGCAGGCAGACCAAAGGATGGTTCAATCGTATCGATTCCTTCAATTTGATCATCTTCACCAGTTGGGCTCATAGCTAAATAATGATCTAGCAATAATTCCCCTCGTGCCATTTCCTGGCCCCGAATTTTTAAGCGATATTCATTCGGTTGTAATTGGATATTGTCACGAATGCGGACGATCGGAATGACAAGCCCAAGTTCAAGAGCGAGTTGGCGGCGAATCATGACGATACGGTCAAGGAGGTCTCCACCTTGTTTCGTGTCAGCGAGTGGAATGAGTCCATATCCAAATTCAAACTCGATTGGGTCCATACTTAAAAGATTCATGACACTTTCAGGACTCTTCATTTCATCTGTTTCGATTTCCTCTTCCATTTCCATTAATTCCTGTTCATTTGGTTCTGGTACCCGCGATAAAGAGTATCCTCCAAATAGTAATAGCCCAGCAATCGGAATGGTGATGGCGTCATGAATCGGTGTCGTCAGACCGAGGAGAAAAATCGTCCCACCGGCAACATACAACATTTTCGGATAGGCTAATAACTGCCCCATAATATCTTGTCCAAGATTTCCATCAGAGGCCGCTCGTGTTACGACGATTCCCGTCGCTGTTGATATGAGTAACGCTGGTATTTGACTGACAATTCCGTCGCCAACCGTTAATAAACTATATTTTCTCGCTGCCTCAGTGATGGAAAGTCCGTCTTGGGCCATCCCAATAATCATGCCAAATAATAAGTTAATAAAGACGATTACAAGACCCGCAATCGCATCTCCTTTTACAAACTTGCTCGCACCGTCCATCGCTCCATAAAAGTCAGCTTCACGCGCCACTTTTTCTCGACGTTCACGTGCTTCTTGCTCAGAAATAATTCCAGCATTTAAATCGGCATCAATACTCATTTGTTTACCCGGCATGGCGTCTAACGTAAATCGGGCAGCAACTTCTGAAACACGTTCGGAACCTTTCGTAATGACAACGAATTGGATGATAATTAGTATTAAGAAAACAACCAAGCCGACAAGCACTTCACCACCCACAACAAACGTTCCAAATGTTTCGACAACGCCACCTGCTTCCCCGCGGCTTAATATCGATCTCGTTGTCGAAACATTCAGACCAAGGCGAAAAAGTGTGAGTAACAATAGCAGTGAAGGAAATACAGAAAATTGGAGCGGCTCTTTCATATTCATTGATGTTAATAACACGATTAAGGCAAGAGAAATGTTTATAATAATGAACACGCTTAACATCCAGGATGGGAATGGGATGATAAGCATAGCAACAATTAATATCACACTCGCTAGTACCGTTAAATCTCTTGCTTGCATACAAATTCTCTCCTAACCAAATTCACTATGTTGCTAAATTTTGTTTTTGACTCGATATACATAGGCTAAAATTTCTGCTACCGCTTTAAAAAATTCTTCTGGTATGGCTTCCCCAATGTCAACTTGGTCATAAAGGGCCCGGGCTAATGGACGATTTTCAACCATGATTACGTCGTTTTCCTTCGCAATCCATTTCATTTTTTGCGCGATATAGTCAACCCCTTTTGCCACGACAACAGGGGCGCTCATTTTTTCTTCCTCATATTTTAATGCAATCGCGTAATGCGTCGGGTTTGTTATAACTACGTCAGCTTTCGGCACTTCTTCCATCATTCGTCGCATCGCTATTTCTCGTTGCCGCTGTTTAATACGAGATTTAATTAATGGGTCCCCTTCCGTATTTTTATGTTCATCTTTAATCTCTTGTTTCGACATGCGTATACTTTTTTCAAATTCGTATTTTTGATACAGATAATCAAATACGGATAAAAATAATAGGGCAATCGATGCCGCTATCCCCATATAAACCGTAAGACGAGCAATGGTTTGTAAAATGTCTTCCATCGGTTTATAAGCTAAGTTCAGCACATCTTCCATATTCAACCAAAGAATAGAAAACGTGACAATCCCAACAAACGTTATTTTTAAAATCGACTTTAACAACTCTACAATGGCACGAAGAGAAAAGATTCGTTTAAACCCTTTGATCGGATTAATTTTCTCTAACTTTGGCTTTAATGGTTCAACCGTAAATAAAAAACCGACTTGTGTATAATTGGCTAAAGCAGCTGCTACCATCGCAATGACCATAATAGGGGCCAGAATAATTGCTACTTCTTTGGCCACATCGATAAATACACCTTCAATATTGGATACAGTCACATCAACTAACAAATTATGTTCAAACGAATAATGGAATAATCGATAAATTCGCTGACTAATAAATGAACCACCTAATAATAGGAAGAAAAACACAGAAAGCATCACAAGAGATGTATTTACATCTTGACTTTTAGCCGTTTGTCCTTTTTTTCTTGCATCTTGTCGTTTTTTCGGTGTAGCTTTTTCTGTCTTCTCTCCGGCAAAAAATTGTAAATCCAATTGTATGTACTTCATCTATGCTCCCCCAATTAGCTCCATCACCGTGCGCATCGTGTAAAACATCGTTTCAAATAGTTCCCGAACTAACGACATCATTATTCCCATCACAATGAGAAGAACAATAAAACTGACCCCTATTTTAATCGGAAACCCTACGACGAACACGTTTAACTGTGGTACCGTTCTTGCGGTAATCCCTAAAGCTACATCAACTAAAAATAAGGAGGCCACAACCGGTACTGCCATTTGAAAGGCAACAACAAATAATGAGCTAAACGTTTTAATGACAAATTCAGCTAAACTAGACTCACCAAAGCCGGCAAAAGAAGCAGACAAAGGAACGAATTGGTAACTATAAAAGATTCCATCAAGAATTAAATGATGACCATTGACGGACAACAAAAAAAGAAGAGCAAAGGTGTATAAATATTGTCCTATTAAAGGACTTTGAACACCTGTTTGGGGATCAATTACGTTCGCTATGGCAAACCCCATTTGAAAATCGATAAATCCACCAGCAATTTGAATAATAGAAACAATCATATTGGCAACAAAACCGATTAACAATCCTACCAATGCTTCTTTGATTAATAGATAGTAATAGTGCCCATCAATCTCCATTGGCGGTAAATCAAACGTATAATACATCATCCATGCAAGAATAAGCGCTAACGTTAACCGATGTCTTGCCGGAATGGTCCGATATGAAAAGAACGGCAAAGTAACAAAAAATGTCGATAAACGAACAAATATTAATAATAATGTGGAAAACTGAGGTAGTAATTCATCCATACCATCAACCTACAAATCGATTTAAATTCGTAAATATTTCGTTAGCAAACATCAATAATTGGCTTAACATCCAAGGTCCAAAAAAGATTAAGCCAACAAGAACTGCTACGATTTTTGGAATGAATGCTAGCGTTTGTTCTTGAATTTGTGTCGTCGCTTGAAAAATACTTACGATTAATCCGACAATGAGTGCTAATAGTAAGAGAGGAGCAGAAACCATTAGCGTAATATAGACGCCTCTCTCAGCGATGCCGATGACTGTTTCAGGACTCATCCTATTCACCTACTTAAAAGCTTTGGAGTAGAGACTTTACAACTAAATACCATCCATCTACAAGAACGAATAGCAATATTTTAAACGGTAATGAAATCATCACAGGAGGTAACATCATCATCCCCATCGACATCAGGACACTTGCCACCACCATATCAATCACTAAAAACGGAATAAAAATCATAAAGCCAATTTGAAAAGCAGTTTTTAATTCGCTAATAGCAAACGCTGGAACTAGTGTCGTCAATGGAATCTCCTCGATCGAACTCGGTGGCTCTGCTTGCGTGTAATCTAAAAACAACTGTAAATCTTTTTGACGTGTATGAGCGCTCATAAATTCTTTAAATGGAATAGAGGCGCGTTCATACGCTTCTTCTAAATTTATTTCCTCATTAAATAAAGGCTGCAGCGCTTGTTCATTGACTTCATGAAACGTAGGAGCCATAACGAAGAACGTTAAAAATAACGCTAAGCCTATAAGCACTTGGTTCGGTGGCATTTGTTGTGTTGCCAACGAAGTTCGTACGAAGGATAAAACAATAATGATTCGTGTAAAACATGTCATTAAAATTAAAATGCTAGGAGCTAATGATAGTACAGTTAATAAAAGTAATAATTTGACAGCAGTTGACACATTTTCAGGAGAGCTTGTATTAAAAAATTCGATAAATTCATTCATGCTCTTGTTTTCCCTTCTCCTTCTTTGACTGCACAATCTTTTGTCGCTGTTTTTTTATTTCGTCCAACTGTTGTTTTAGCGTTTCAGCAAACGGCTGCTGAGAATTGCTCTGTTTTTGAAAACGGTCTAACCATTTGATCGGTTGAAAAAGCTCTTCTCTTTCTTGCGAAAACTGTGTCAAAAGTTTCTCTTTTTCGTCCTCATCGTCAATTTCTTTTAATAAGGTGACATCCTCGCCCACACCTAAAACAAATAATGAGTCACCTACTTTAACTAATTGCAAGGAACGGTTACCTCCTAATGGGGTACCTCCTAAATGTTGAATCGTTTTTATTGGTTGGTATGAACGACTTCGATGCTGAATAAATTTTAACAATCCATAAAGAAGTCCAAGGACGAACAATAACGCAAATATCATTTTTATATAGTCCCACATCGTAATATCCGTTTGGGACCTAGCGTCGTTATGTAACGATGAGTCAGTCAGGTTAGAACAATCCACGTTATTTTTCGTACAATCCAAGACAGACGGTTGATGCTCCGTACCAGCCCCCATTATGTGGGCTGGTACGAAAAAAAACATGACGAAAATGAAAGTTATGACAAGGTTGACTTTTTTAAACAAGGCTAGGCACCCTCTTAACGATCCTTACCCAATTGTTTTTTGAATCGCTTCAAGTACTCGATCCGCTTGGAACGGTTTAACGATGAAATCTTTCGCCCCAGCTTGAATCGCGTCAATAACCATTGCTTGTTGTCCCATTGCTGAACACATAATCACTTTCGCATTTGGGTCATGTTTCTTAATTTCTTTTAAAGCAGTAATTCCGTCCATTTCTGGCATCGTAATATCCATTGTCACTAAATCTGGATGAAGTTCTTTATATTTTTCAACCGCTTGTACACCATCAGCTGCTTCTGCCACCACTTCGTAACCGTTCTTCGTTAAAATGTCTTTAATCATCATTCTCATAAACGCTGCATCATCTACAATTAATATTTTGCTTGCCATCAAAATTACCTCCGAATTGTTTATTTTAATTTTTTAATTCGCTCTTTTTGACTTAAGATGTCCGTGATTCGTACCCCAAAGTTTTCTTCGATGACAACGACTTCCCCTTTGGCAATTAAACGGTTATTGACAAGAATATCAACTGGCTCACCAGCTAATTTATCTAATTCAATGACAGAACCAGATGTTAATTCTAATACTTCTTTTACTGAACGGGAAGTTCTTCCTAGTTCGACAGTCACTTGTAATGGGATATCAAGCAACATGTTTAGATTACGAGTCTCATGTTCCTGTAGTGGAGGTACCGATTGAAACTCTGAAAACATGGCTGGTTGGACATTTTTCGGTTGTTGATCAAAGCCATGGCCACCAAAGTGATTCGGTGTTTGTTGAGCTGATAGTGGAGGTGTATAAAAGGATGGTTGTTGAACCTCCACGGGCTCTGAGTTAGATACAGTTTCTTGTAATGATGATACTGATGGTGATACCGTCTGTTGTAATTGCTTCTCTTCCATTGTAACGGAGATTTCTTCATTTGTAGATGTAGGATTCAATAATTCTCCTACTAAAGTCTTAGCAAATGGTAGTGGTAGTAATTGCATAATATTTGAATCTATTAAATTACCAATGGTCAAACGAAACGAAACCTTGACTAGCAGATCTTCTTCGAGAAGCGTATCCGTTCCTTCTCCTTGAGTTAAATCAAGCAACTCGACAGAAGGAGGGGAGATATCTACCTTTTTGCTAAAAATGGTCGACATCGATGTAGCGGCAGATCCCATCATTTGGTTCATTGCTTCTTGGACGGCACTTATTTGGATTTCGCCAAGCATATCGGAAGGATTTGTCCCGTCTCCTCCCAGCATTAAATCGGCAATAATAGCCGCATCGCTTTGCTTGATGACAAGAAGGTTTGTCCCAAGAATCCCTTCTGTATATTCCACTTGTATCGCTACATAAGGATGTGGAAATTCATCTTTCAAGTTATTTTTTGGTACGATCCCCACTTCTGGTGTTGTAATATCTACTTTCTGGTTTAATAATTGCGAAAGAGCAGTCGCCGAACTTCCAAATGAAATATTTCCGATTTCACCTAAAGCGTCTTGCTCCATTGAATTTAAATAATCGTCAACATTAATTTCTTCTTTATTATCGAACATATCTCCATCATCAGCTGTCCCTCTTAGAAGTGCATCAATTTCATCTTGAGAGAGCATGCCATCATTCAACATCCAAATCTCCCCCCTTGTAAGTGTCTAAAATCTGAATGGCGAGTTGTTTGTTCACCTTACCTGGTTGAGCGATAAATTTTGGTATATTTCCTACTTTCACGGTGAGGGGCTGATCAATTTTTTGATGTAATTCGATGACATCCCCTACATCTAACATTAAAAATTCTTCAATGCTGATTTCAGACGTACCTAATTCTGCAACTAATGGTACAACAGCCCTTTTCACTCGTTTTTCTAGTTGAACTATTTCTTCAGGTGAACGTTCTTTTTTCTTCGTTTGCATCCAGTAATGAACAGATAATCTAGGAATAATCGGTTCTAATACGACATGTGGAATACATATATTAATCATCCCACTTGTATCACCAATTTGGGTATTTAACGAAATAACTACTACCGTGTCATTCGGTGATACCATCTGCAAAAATTGTGTATTGACTTCAAACTCTGATAAAACAGGGTCAATATCTACAATGGTACTCCAAGCATCTCGTAAGTTTTCGAACGCCCTCTCAAATAAATTCGACATGATTTTTGTTTCAATTTCGGTCAAGTTTTCAATTTTATTCATGCTCGTTCCTTTTCCCCCAAGCACGCGGTCCATCATCGCATAGGCTATATGTGGATTAACTTCCATCAAAATACGACCGTCTAATGGAGGAACTTCAAAAACATTTAATATCGTCATTTTCGGAATCGAGCGGACAAATTCTTCATACGGCAATTGGTCCGCTGAGGCGACGGTGATTTGCACGTAAGTTCTGAGCTGAGCAGAGAAATAAGTTGTTAGAAGACGAGCAAAGTTTTCATGAATACGCGTTAAACTTCGAATTTGATCTTTGGAAAAACGAAGCGCCCGCTTAAAATCGTAAACTTTCACTTTTTTCTCGTCCTCTTCTTTTTTTAATTCTTCTGCACTCATCTCTCCTGTTGTTAAGGCAGATAAGAGGGCATCGATTTCGCTTTGAGATAATACTTCGCTTGACATTGTTTCACCTCCACCTCCTCTTTCGTAAAATTTCTGTTAATAAATTATTGAATGATTAAGGAGGTGATATACACTTTTTCAACCGTTCCTTTTTGCATGATACTGTTCACTTTCGAACGAATCATTTCTTCTAAATGGTGCTTTCCTTCTTTTCCTTTCAGGTCCTCGGCTTTCATCTCGGAAAGCTCTTTTATAATAATATCTTTTACTTGAAAGTTACGTTTTTCCAATTCTTCTTTTGCTTTTTTGGAACTGGTCTGAATCTTAAATGAGATTTTAATATAATCATTGCTATATAAGTTCGTCGTAATTTCTTCAATATCTACAGTAGCTTCCAATACTTCATCTATGGTAGGTTCTGCATTGGGATCGTCATTTAAATTTAATATGACGACCAGTGCTACGACCCCTACTAAAGTAATTACTGTTAATAAAATGAGCATGATTCGGATTAAGCGATTATTCATCTTCATCCCCCTTTGGCACAACCCCTAATACGTGAACAGAACGGTAAAAATGGAGGATTCGTTCCATTACATCGTGTTCTTTTTCCTTCACAACATACTTTTTTCCATTTGTAAGTGTAATCGTTGTATCAGGAAGTGACTCAACAGTTTCTATGTATAGTGCATTAAGTAAAAAAGACTTGCCATTTAAGCGTGTAACTTGGATCACGGTAATTTGAGGGCTAAGGCACAAAGCTTAGCCCTCTACCTCCTTTTTATCGTTTTAAATTCACTAATTCTTGTAAAATTTCATCTGATGTCGTGATAATTCTCGTATTCGCCTGGAATCCACGTTGAGCAACAATCATTTCAGTAAATTCTTCTGATAAATCAACGTTAGACATTTCAAGTGTACCGGCCACGATTGTCCCTTCACCATTTGCTCCTCCAGCTGTACCGTAAGCAGGTGCACCTGAGTTTGATGTTTCAATAAATAAGTTTGAACCGGCTTTTTCTAATCCTTCTGGGTTATCGAATTTAGCAATTGTTATTTGCCCTGCAGGTTGTAAAGTACCAGCTGCGTCAATATAAGTAACAGTTCCATCACTGCCAATACTAAAACTTTTAGCTGTATTCGGAATGTTGATTCTACCTCCGCCAACTTCTCTTACAAAAAGACCATCAGCATTGACCAAGTCACCATTTACATCTAAATAAAAGTTCCCAGCACGAGTAAATACGGTTTGGGCACCATTTAACAAGACAAAAAAACCATCACCAGAAATAGATAAATCTAATGGTCGACCGGTTGTTTGTAAACTACCTTGAGTATGAATGGTATCGATTGTTGCTAACTGGGAGCCAAGTCCTACTTGTTTTGGGTTTGTTCCACCTCTTGTCGCCGTTGCACTACTAGCACCAGAGATTTGCTGACTTACCATATCTTTAAACGTTGTTCTCCCTTTTTTAAAACCATAAGTATTTACATTGGCAATATTGTTACCAATAACATCTAACTTAATTTGGAAATTTTTCATTCCACTAATACCTGAATACATAGCTCTTAGCATAGCGAATACCCCTTTCTTTTTTTTGCTGCATCTGTCAGTCAGCAGCGTGACAGCCTCCTAAAAAAGGTCCAGCTGTTAATCGTCTACAATTATGGTCCCATTTATATTAGTAAAAATTTGCGTCTTTGCTTCGGTGCGGTCCATCGCTGTTATGACGGTTTGATTTTTTGCACTGACAATTAAGACAGCATGTTTGGTCAGAACGAGCGATTCATTCACACCTAATTTCTTTGCCTCCAACACTTTTTCTGTGATCTTTTGCCATTCTTGGGCAGGAATATGGATCCCCCGTTGCGCAAGTCGTTCATTGGCATGTTTACTGATTGTTAATGTTCGTTGTTGATGAATGGTATCTTGAAAAATGGTTTTAAAATCTTGCGTTGATTTCGTTAACGGACGTTGTAACGACTTATTTTTCCCTGTCGGTTGAATCGACTGTGGAGGAAAGCCTAATACATACGGTGGCTTCATGTGATCCCTCCTTTTATTGTGAAATGGATATCACCTCATCTAACGTTATTTCATCACCGTTGTCTAATTTCAGTTGAAGGATGCCTGATTTGACGGAAACCGCTTGAATGACTCCAGTTCGTTTTTCTTGATCATTCATCCATGTAACATTTCGTCCAATCATCAAACTGCCTTGTAAGAGAAGATTACTTTCTTGTTCTATCGGTTGATGGACTTCTGATATGTTCTCAGGTTTTAAAACGGTCCCATCTTCTAGTATGAATTCCGCATAATCACCTTTATATCGAATCGATTGAATCACACCAGTTCCTTCTTCAACGATCAGTTGATCTTCATCGACAACTTTATGCCAAGAAATTTCTTTCCCGACAAATTGATTCATTTGAATCATTTGATTTTGCTTTTGCTCATTGGCCCAACGATCAAAGCTAGTTGCTAGATTCGTAATTTGTTCTAATGTTGAAAATGTCGCCATTTGGGCAATAAAATCCTTATCTTGTAATGGGTTTAACGGATCTTGGTTTTGTAATTGGGTCATTAAAATTTTTAAAAAGTCATCTTTCCCTAACGTATCGCTCTTTGCTGTACGTTTTTGTTGAATGGAACTTAAAAATAAGTTTGGGTCTAAAGAAACCGTCATCCTTCTCACCTTATTCTTCCATTATTTCGACCGCTTTTATAAACTCGTCAAACGATTCTGCTGATTGTTCTTTTTGCTTCTGTTTCGATTCCTGCTGGGAAGCTTCTTGTTCACCTCGTGATTGTTGTCCCCCTTTGTCAAAACGTTGTGATTCTAATTGACCATGGGAGATCTCAATTTTCTCTACTTGAATTTGGTGTTGAGCAAAAGCTGATTTTAATCCTTGTACTTGAGACTCAAGCAGTTCTTTCGCAGCAGCAGTAGATGCTAACATTTTTGCTGTCAATATCCCGTCTTTTTGAATCAATTCAATCCGTAAACTACCTAAATGCTCAGGATATAGCTTAATGAGCAGCTTCTCTGTTCCTTTCCCTTTCATGAAAGAGGAGCGATTCAATATGTTCGTAAATTCCTCTACAAATTGTTCATAACTCAATGGTTTCGATTGCGAAGTTAGGGTAAGCATCAGTTGCTCTGCTCGGGATGGCTGCATGAAGACGCTTTGTCCGTTACCAATGGTTTCAGTCCAACCGAACATCGACCCTTTAACCAATTGTCCACCTAGCGTTGTCATAGATTGGCCCGTTTCAGTATTTGATTGGGACATATGATGATACACTTGTTTTAAAAAGGCTTTGTTGTTATTTCCAATCAGCGGTTCCAATCGTTGAGCCATTCCTCTAAGCAACTGTTGTAACTCGTTCGCTTGTTCCAACCGTTTTCCGAATCCATCCATATGACGAATAACGTGTTCAAACATTTTCGCTGCATAGAGGACGGATTTTAAGTGCTTAGATGACAATTGACTTAACTTATCAGCAGGAACCATATGTAAAAGGCTGAGCAATGGAGATAAAACTGCACTCCAATCCCCTTGGTTTTGAACTTTTATGAGCCAATGTAGTTGTTCTTGGAATATAGGATCATTTATCTCTAATCGTTGTAACCCGTTAATCAATTCGTTTAGAGCATCGTTCAACTCACTGTTTGTTAGACCGGTCTTCTGTAATGTTACTTCTTCTGCTGTTCCGTCTTGAATAGGAGATATAAAAGAGACTTGTTCATTTAATAAGCGAATAATATCCTTCCACACTTCATGACTTGATAATGGAAGGTTGGTTTCATTACTAATGAATGGGGAATTAGTAGTTTTCCCTTGCAACTGAGCAAACACAGCACCGAAAGAAGTACCATTCCTTTTAGTTGTTGTAGGTGTTGATGACAGAAACGGTGTTCCTGCTTTTACGAGACTCACTTCCACCTTTTTTCACCTCCTTTCAAAAAGGCTCTGTTAAACGATACTGTTGATATTTATTCATTTCGCTTGTGGCGGACGCTTTCCGCGGGCAAGGTGCAAGCCGCTTCCCTCGCTACGCTCAAGTATGGGTCTTGCGGCTTCTTGTTCCCGCTAGAGTCGTCGCCGTGTGAATAACTTGCTAAAAATCATGACATATAACATAGTCTTCAAAAAAACTTAATGGTTATTTGTTGCTAATAGTTCGGTATATTTGGCCGCATCTTCTGGAGACATTTTTTCCAAAATTTTCGAAAGCGCTTCTGTACTTATATTTGCTAAAATTTTCACCGCTTGCTGTTCCTCCATATTAGAAAGGATGGAGGCAGCATTTTTAGGAGACATCGTCTCATACGTTTGAACTAACTCATTAAATGCTCGCTTATTTTCTTCCTGAATTTGGTGAAGTTCCTCCATTTGTTGCATCAGTTGTTCTTTCTCGGCTTTTAACTCGCTATTCGTTTTTTCTGAAGAAGCCAATTTCTCTTCAAGTTGAGTAATTTTCGCTTCTTTATTTTTCATTTCTGCTTCTAATTCAAAAATTTGTTCATTTAATTTAGTAATCGAATCTTTAGTTTCCCCTTCTATTGTTGAAGATAAAAAAGGTACTTTGTGCGCCCATTCTTTTCCGCTTTCAAATACGTTAACTCCAGCAGCGGTCATGACAAAAAGTGCAACGGTCGTTGCAAAAAGTAAAGGAATCACGATAAGAAACACAACAACTTGAAGTGGTCTATACCTTTTGTTTGTCATCTCTTCCATTTTCAACACCTAACTTCCGCTGCGGTATACATATTGAAAAATTGAAATTTCGTCCATTTCCCGCATATCTTGCTGTTTTTCGATTTCAATAAACTTTTTAAATTCTTGCTCTTTTACTTTTTCGTATTTTTTTACTTCTATTTGTTTTTCTTTTAATTGTTCTTCTTGCCAATACATACGGGTACGCGCATTACGAACGGCTCCTTGGAAATAGTCAATCGAGCGTTCCAAATTGGCGATAAATTGTTGATGATGTTTCATTTGTTGTACAGACATACCAGAAAGCAGCTGTTTTTGTTGAAGCGTTTCAAGGTCTTCTTTTCTTTTTAAAAGCTCATATAATTTTGTAGCCACTTTGTCAAATTGTTCAATCGCTTCTTGATAATCCCGCTGCGCTTTTTCTTGTTCTTTTTCCTTCATCGCCATTACTTTTTCTAAACGAAATTGAAACGACAATTCGACTAACCTCCTTTACGGCTGAGGTTTATTAACTGATCAACACTTTCTTTCATCGACACTTGTTCGTACATCGATTGTTTCAAAAACTGTATGATACTTGGATAAAATTGAATGGCTTCATCAATATCCCGTGAAGTCCCTTTTTTATAAGCCCCAATATGGATTAAATCTTCTGATTGTATATATGTATGAAGTCGATTCCGAATGATGGAAGCTGCTTCTAAATGTTCATCGGTAACTAAATGATTCATTAATCGGCTTACGCTTTTTAACACATGGACGGCGGGATATTGCCCTTGATTTGCTAACTTTCGATCTAAAACAATATGACCATCTAGTATGCCTCGAACAGTATCGGCAATTGGCTCATTCATGTCATCTCCATCCACTAATACCGTATAAAAAGCTGTAATAGTCCCTTTTTCATTCGTTCCTGTCCGTTCTAATAACTTCGGTAAAAGGGCAAAAACAGATGGAGTGTATCCTTTGGTCGTCGGTGGCTCCCCAATCGCTAATCCAACTTCACGTTGAGCCATGGCTACACGAGTGACAGAGTCCATCATTAACATCACATTCATTCCACGGTCTCTAAAATATTCGGCGATGGCAGTAGCTGTTAAGGCCCCTTTGATTCTCATTAAGGCTGGTTGATCCGATGTGGCGGCCACGACAATCGAACGTTTCAATCCTTCTGGACCTAAATCCCGTTCAATAAATTCACGTACTTCCCTGCCGCGCTCACCAATTAAGGCGATAACGTTTAAATCGGCCTTTGTGTTGCGAGCGATCATCCCTAATAGCGTACTTTTACCAACTCCACTTCCAGCAAAAATACCAACACGTTGCCCTTTTCCAATCGTTAGTAAACTATCAATGACTTTTACTCCAACTTCCATTGGCTCCACAATCGGAGGTCGAGTTAATGGATTAGGTGGATCTTGTTCCGTTGGTACGCTGGTAAGCCGTTTTGGAAGTATTCCGCCATTTAACGGATGGCCAAAGGCATCGACTACTTGTCCAATTAAAGATTCACCAACTTTTACTTCAAGTGGCTTTAATGTGGCTTCAACTAAACTTCCTGGAGCTATTTCTTTTACGTTCGTATATGGCATAAGCATGACATTTTCATCTTTAAATCCAACGACTTCTGCTAAAATCCTCCGTTGCCCTGCATGAATCAAGCACACGTCCCCAATGGAACTTTCAGGTCCTTGCGATTCAATTAATAAACCAACCACTCGTTTTACCCGACCGTACCGTTTAATGGGGACAAGTTTAGGAATATAAAGTAGTAATTGTTCAGCCTTCATTCATTTGAATCTCCTTCAAGAATTGCCTGTAATTGTCGGCGGATTTCATTTAATTGGGTGTCGACACTGGCATCAATTCGTCCTTGCGGTGATTCTATGAAACAACCATCTAATGGTAACTCATCATTTGGATAAACGTATAATTGCACTTCATTCGGAAATAGCGTTTGTAATTCTTCTTTTTCCGACAGCAAATAACTGTACTTTGATGGATGGATATGAATTTGAATATCACGATATTCTCGTGCTTCTTTTAATACTTGTTTGACAATCGAACTGAAGATGGATGGGTCTTCGTTTAAAGCATGTCCCACAATGCGCTCAGCCGTCTTCATTCCTAGTTCAAAAATGACATGTTCTGATCGTTCAATATTCTCATTCGCTTGTTGTTGTGATAATTGAACGATCTTTTTAGCTTCTTGAATGAATTCCCGCTGTTCATCGTACCCTTGTTGTTTTCCTTGTTGAAATCCAGCTTTATACCCTTCTTCCTTCGCTTGATGTAATAATCGCTGCCTTTCTTGTTCCAGCTGCTCTTTTTCCAATTCAATTTGCTTTTTCGCTTGTTCTAGTTCCAATTGGGCCTGTTGAATGATTTGTTCTGCTTTCGTTCGTGCTTCTTCCAAAAGGCGCTGTTTTTCTTGTTCTGCATTGATTTCATTCTTTTGAACATCATTTTTCTTCACTTCAAAATGAAGATTACGTATTCCAATAACCTTTGATGATGCTTGAGCATTGGTCCAACGGGACTTGATAATTTTAGACAATAATATCGTCCCCTCCTCCGCGTGCAATAATGATTTCTCCCGCATCCTCTAGACGCCGGATAATAGCAACAATACGAGATTGGGCTTCTTCTACATCTCGTAGGCGGACTGGACCCATATATTCCATTTCTTCTTTGAATGTTTCCACCATCCGTTTGGACATATTGCGAAAAATAATTTCTTTGACTTCGTCGCTCGCAACTTTTAAAGCTAGCTTTAAATCCTCATTATCCGCATCGCGAATAACTCGCTGAATGGAACGATTGTCCAAGGTAACAATATCTTCGAAAACGAACATCCGCTTTTTTACTTCTTCGGCTAGTTCTGGGTCTTGGATTTCCAATGCATCTAAAATGGTCCGTTCTGTTGCCCGGTCAACACCATTTAACACTTCGACGAGCGCCTCAATTCCACCCGTTTGAGTATAATCTTGAGTTACGGTCGTCGATAATTTCCGTTCTAATATCGCCTCTACTTCATTAATAATTTCCGGTGAAGTAGAGTCCATTAAAGCAATGCGTCGGGCGATATCCGCTTGAACTTCTTGAGGTAATTCAGAAAGTATTTGACCTGCTTGCGCAGGATCTAAATATGATAGAACGAGCGCAATTGTTTGCGGGTGTTCATTTTGAATAAAGTTTAAAATTTGTCCCGGATCTGCTCTTCTAGCAAAATCAAACGGTCTTACTTGTAAAGATGATGTTAAACGATTAATGATTGCAGCGGCCTGTTCTTCCCCTAGCGCTTTCTCCAATACTGTCTTTGCATAGCCGATTCCACCTTGGGAAATATAGTCTTGGGCTAAAGCAATATTATGGAACTCTTCAAGGACTTCTTCTTTCGCTTGTGAATCAACTTTTTTCACTCCAGAAATTTCAAGCGTTAATCGTTCAATTTCTTCTTCCGTTAAATGTTTGTAAACAGAAGCAGATACATCAGGTCCTAGTGAAATGAGAAGAATGGCAGCTTTTTGTCTTCCTGTTAGTTCTTTAAAATTTTTCTTACTCATCTTCTAGTTCACTCCTAGTCTTCCGCTAACCAAGTACGCAATATTTTAGCGAATTCTTCCGGCTTTTCTTTAGCCATTTTTTCAAGTTGTTTTCTCCTCATCGATGCTTCTGTTTCTACTTCTTCGTTCACGTCCGGGATTTCAATTGATGCACTCATTTCTTGTAACACCATGTCCTCTTCATCTTGTCTGCGGCGAGTTCTTATTAATAGGAAGATTAATAGACCAATAATACCAATAAGTACTCCGCCAACAACGTATGCCCACCAAGGAATAATAGTTGTAGATGTTGGATTAAATTCGATTTTCCCTTTAAACGGTTGGACGGAAACAACAATGCGATCTTCAATCTCTTCATCCGTTAATGGTGTTGCGACTTCTTTATCAATTGAAGTACGGACAATGGTTGCTAGCATTTTCGTAATGTCTTCACGACGGTCCTCAGGTAAAGAGGAAGGATCATCTGGGTTTGGAGGTTCTACCATCACTTGGATTCCTAAATCACGAATTTTGTATGGACTCTCAACGATTTCTTTTCGAATTCGATTCACTTCTTTATTAATCGTTTCTTCCATTCGTTCGTAATCACCAGTTCCTCCATTCCCTTCTAAATAGGAAGTACCGAGCGAATCGGTAGGGTCTTCTCCTTGCGGCACCCCTCCTGCAGCATCCGCATTACCGGTAAAGGTTTCCGTAATCCGTTGGGCACTAATCGTAATTCCTTCCATATTTTCCTCATCAACTGGAGTGACTAATGATTCCTCGCGATTTTCTTGGGTAAAATCAACATCAGCTGTTACGGAAACAACGACTTTATCGTGTCCCATTAATGTTCCAAGCATACTTTGCACTTGGCGTTGAATATTGCGTTCAATTTGTTCTTTAATATTTTGTTGTTCAGCAAATAATGAACCAGTCGAATTTTTATCATCTTTCAGGTCAAAATACTCAAAATATTGGTTCATAATAACGATATTATCAGTAGGAAGGTTGGGAATACTTTTAGAAACTAAGTGATACAACGATTTTATTTGTTTTTCATCAAAATCGTATCCCGGCTCTGTTTGTAGAACGATGGAAGCCGACGCTTCTTGTGCTTTATCTTTTACAAAAACTCCTTCATTTGGTAAGTTGATCATCACTCGGGCGTCTCGTACTCCGTCAATCCCTTTGATTAACTCAGCAAGTTCGGTTTGCATCGCATCTAGCTTCATGACATTAAACTCATTTTCTGTCATACCAAATCCGGCGTTTTGACTAAAAAATGAATAATCGATACTCCCAGACTTAGGAATTCCTTCAGCTGCTAGTTCCACTAATAACGTATCCACATATTGGTCTGGCACTTTGATGGTCGTACCACCATCGGTAATTTCAGACGGAATCCCCTTTGCATCAAGGCTTTCTTTTATCGATCCAGTCTCAGCTGGAGATAAATTGCTATAAAGAGGAACCATCGTGGGACGTGAAAGTATGTACACCGTTACCGAAATTAAGATGATACCGAGAAGAGAGATACCGGTTATAAGCCATTTTTGTTTCGTAGATTTTTTGTTCCAAAATTGTTTCAGTGGTTCTATATATCTATGTAACGTCTCATTCATCGTAATCCTCCGGCGTTATCGATATTACTGAAGAGTAAAATTATACTTGCATTCTCATCATCTCTTGATAAGCTTCAACTACTTTGTTTCGAATTTCTACAGCTGTTTGTAACGAAATCGTTGCTTTTTGAGCGGCAATCATCACTTGATGAAGCTCCACATTTTCACCTTTTACTAACTTCTCTGTTAAACGATCCGCTTCAAGTTGGGATTGGTTCACTTGTTCAATGGATTGCTTTAATACTTTGGCAAAAGATTGTTGAGCAGAAAAAGCAGATTTTTGAACTTTTTTTTCACTTAACGGTCGAAAAGGAGAAACAACATTCGAATTTATTTCATTGAGTAGCATATTTTCATAACTCCTTTACTTATTTTCCGATTTCAAGAGTTTTCATCATCATTCCTTTAGATGCATTAAATACCGTTACGTTCGCTTCGTACGAACGTGTTGCACTTATTAAATCAACCATTTCGCGGAGTGGATCAACGTTCGGTAATTCAACATAACCATCCTCGTTAGCATCTGGGTGATTGGGGTCATAGACTAGTTTAAAAGGGGTTTGGTCTTCAACGATTTTCGACACTTTTACCCCTTTAGTCGCCTCATTTGTTCCCATTGCTTGGCGCAAAAATGACGCAAATGAATGACCCTTTGGTTCAAGAACAACCATTTTCCGGCGGTATGGCTGCCATTCGCCATTCACAAGTTGGGCTCTAGTCGTGTCCACGTTCGCCATATTGGAGGAAATAACATCCATGCGTAATCGCTGAGCGGTTAAGGCAGAAGAGGTGATATTTAAGCTAGTAAAGATCGACATGACCTTACTTACCTCCTTTAATAACGGTTTGTAATGAAGAAAACTTACCGCTGATTCGATCGGTTAAGGCGTGAAAATAAATTTGATTTGTCGCTAAATCTGCCATTTCTTTGTCTAAATCAACACTATTTCCCGAATGATTGTAGTTCCTCAATTGGGAAGTAATAAATGCACCAGTCGTTGTCTGACGACTTTGAAAATCAAAATGCCTTTTGTCCGTGCGATAAGCAGAGAACGATTGGTAATTCCGTTCTTTTTCGAATATTTGTCGAAAACTGACATTTTGGGCTTTATAATTTGGCGTATCCACATTCGCTATATTATTGGAGATCGCCTTTTGTTTGAGGGCAGAATAATCTAACCCTTTTTCTAGCAAAGTAATTGTCGATGAAAATAACTTCATAGCGTCCTCCTTTTTTACGAGGATTACATTTTTTTATCTTTTTTGACAAATTTCACGGAAAATCACAGTAACTATTGTAATGTTTTCCAAACCCCATGTCTATTTCATTTCCTAAGACTACTAACCTATTTTTTAGAACTAGTACTTTAGAATTAATTATATACATTATTTTGTAAATACAGAAAATGGACAATTTTCGACAAATATCTCGGTATTCATTGTATCAATTTTCATCTTTTTCTTCCATAGTGAAATGTTGAAATGGTATAAAGGATTTTACAAAATAACCGATATTGACAAATTGCATTTTCATCATAACATGTACAAACGGGCAGATACGTTAATTTTTTGTATATTTTGTTGAAGTTTGTCAAATTCTACTTATCATAACATGCTGATTGTTTGTAGATTTATCAATTTGATTCAATTAGTCATACAAAAATAAAAAAAGTCTATGTTATATTTCATTGTTGATTTTTAGCTAATTGTTTACTGAAACGAAAGGCGGCGACTCCAGCGGGAACAAGAAGCCGCAAGACCCATACTTGAGCGTAGCGAGAGAAGCGGCTTGCGGCTTGCCCCCGGAAAGTGTCCGCCACAAGCGTAATGTATAAATATCAACAGTATCGTTTAACA